>NZ_PPPT01000044.1 GCF_006483445.1 Bradyrhizobium guangdongense
AGGCGGGACAAGCCCGGGCCTGACGACCTTAGCGGAGCAATCATACCCCATAGAAAAAGGGCGGCAGAACCATCTGCCGCCCTTTTCAGTCGTCTCGGGGAGAAACCTTACTTCAGGTTGGTCATCGCCGTCAGGTCGAACGAGAGCTTGGCGACGCCGGCGGCGCTACACCAGTTCGAGCCGACACCCGTCGGATTGATCGGGGTCACGAAGGTACCGGTCGCGGCGGTGATGTTGCCACGTGCTGCAAAGTCGCTGGTGAAGGCGTTGCAGTTGCCCTTCGAGAGATCGGTGTCGTAGTAGCGCAGGTCGAGCGTGAACACCTTCCAGGTGAAGGCGACGCCGAGGTTCCAGGTGTTGTAGTCGGCGTACTTGATGCCGTTCGGGAACGCGGCGGTGCCGTAGAAGCTGTCGGAGGTTCCGAGCCACTGACGGCCGAACTCACCCGAGATGAACATGCCGACGCCGCTCGAACCGAACAGGGTGCCGGGCGCGGTGTACTTGCCGGTGATCGAGGCGTAGTTGCCCCAGGCGCCGGAGTTCAGGTAGCTCGGGGTGTAGTATTCGTTGAACCCGAACGCCCAGTTGTCGTTCACGGTGTAGACGCCCTTGCCGTAAACTTCGAAGAAGTTGAGGTTCTTCTTGATCACGTTGGTGTTGAGCAGGGCCTTCTCGGCGCACTCGGCGCCCTGGAAGTTGCCGGCGAAGTCGATGCCGGGAGCGCCGTAGTAGCAGGTGCCGCCCGGATACAGGTAACCCCAGACGCCGATGTCGAAGGCGAAGGCGCCGAAGGTCGGGCGGATACCGCCGTAGATGTCGACCTCGGCCGCGGCGCGGTTCGGGAACGAGATGCTCTCAGCCGACGTGCCGATATAGAGCTGGAGGTCCTTGGTGACGTTGTAGCGCGGCTCGAAATAGGCCGTGACCGACGGCTTGTGGTTCGACTGGGTGATACCGCGGAAGATGTAATCGCTCATGATACCGCCGCCGAAGGCGATATCCCAGGGATCGAAAGCCGGCGGCGGCGGCGCCTTGACGGCCTTCACCGGCATGTCTGCCGCCAGAGCCGAACCCGAAACAATTGCCAGCGCCGTTGCTAACAAAGCCAACTTTTTCATTGCGATCCCCATCACCGAGTTTAAAGGCCAGCCCGATCCCGGCGCCCCCCGGGGCATGCGACCTGACTGCGAATTTCTTACCAATCCAATCTGGTCCGCTGAGGTCACGCAGTGAAGCAAAAAACACGGGCAACTGCCGACTTTTTGGGCGTTCTGGCGATTCCAACAAAGGTTGTCGCAGGGTGTTGCATCTCAACCACATAATTCGCATGCCAAAGTTCCACTTAATCCCCGTGAAGCTACGGGACGGGCCCGGGGTGTGGATAGAAGGCCACCTCGAATCGGGGGGCAGCGTTCCCGCGGCGTCCGACGATGCAAAAAGGCCGCAGCGTTGCCGCTGCGGCCTTCCTGCTGGCAGATCCCAGGATTGATGTGGAACGGCGGCTAGCCCTGCCCTTCGGCCGGCGCGGGCGTATCGGCAGTCGGGGTCGCCCAGCTCGCCTCCGGTGCGGGCTCGGGAGCTGGCGTCGGGGCTGCGGGCTTGGGAGCCGGCGCGGCCTTCTTCGCTGCACGCTTCTTCGGAGCGGCTTTCTTGGGAGCCGCTTTCGCAGCCTTCTTGGCGACCTTCTTCGGCGCGGCCTTCTTGGCTGATTTCTTCGCGGATTTCTTTGCAGACTTCTTGGCCGCTTTCTTCGCTGCCTTCTTGGTTTTCTTCGCTGCCTTCTTGGCGGTCTTCTTCGCCGCTACGGCCTTTTTGGCCTTCTTGCTTTTCTTCTTCTTCGCTTTCGCCATCGTGATCCTCCTGTTGCCGCCGAACTAGGGTCGATCGGGCGTCTTCAGTCGTCCACTTCCGGGCGCGGCGCCAGCCGTCTAGCTGATTGTCGGCCGCGAACCGCCCGTCGCCCAATCGAGAAGCTCAATCGTGTGCACGACCGGAACTGACGTGCCGCCGGCAATCTGCATCATGCAGCCGATATTGCCCGCAGCAATCATGTCCGGCTTGACGCTCGCGATGTTGGCGACCTTGCGATCACGCAACCTGCCCGCAAGGTCGGGCTGGAGAATGTTGTAAGTCCCCGCCGAACCGCAACACAAATGGCTCTCCGGGACATCTTTCACCACGAATCCATTCTTGGAAAGCAATTCTTTCGGAAGCTCTCGGATTTTCTGGCCATGCTGCAGCGAACAAGCCGAGTGATACGCGACGACGAGATCGTCTTGCCAGTTGTCGCGTCGCGTCGGCGTCTGCAGCGACAGACCCGCAATGTATTCGGTGATGTCCTTTGCGAGCTGCGAGACGTGCGCTGCGTCCGCCGCAAAGTCAGGGTCCTCTCGCAGGAGATAGCCGTAGTCCTTGACCACGGTGCCGCAGCCGGACGTCGTCACCAGAATGGCGTCGAGGCCGTCCCTGGCGCCTTCCGTGCGCCACGCCGCGACATTGATGCGGGCCCGCGCCAGCGCATCGCCATCATTGCCGAGGTGATGGGTCAGCGCGCCGCAACATTGCTCGTCCTTGACCAGCACGACCTCGATGCCGTGGCGGGTCAGCAGGTTGATGGCCGCCTGGTTGATGCGCGGCGCCAGCACCTGCTGGGCGCAGCCCTGCAGTAGCGCGACCCGGCCGCGCTTCTTGCCGAGCGGCGCAAAGACGCTGCCGGCGGCTGGCCCCGGCGGCGGCAGGCGCCCGGGTGCAAGCGCGAGCATCGCCTTGAGCCGCGACGTCAGGCCAGGCGTGGCCGATGGCGCCGGCGACGGCAGCAGGGCGGCAAACGGCCTGGCCAGCCGCGCCAGCCACATGCTGGCGCGGAAGCGTGCCGGATCGGGCAACACAAAGGCGAGCACGGCGCGTAACAGCCGCTCCGTCAGCGGCCGCTGGTAGCGCTCCTCGATTCTGACCCGGGCCTGGTCGACGAGGTGCATGTAGTTCACCCCGGAGGGGCAGGTCGTCATGCAGGCCAGGCACGACAGGCAGCGGTCGACATGCTTGACCACCTCGGCCGTCGGCGCCTGGTCCTTCTCCAGCATCTCCTTGATCAGGTAGATGCGGCCGCGCGGGCTGTCGAGTTCGTCGCCGAGCAGGACATAGGTCGGACAGGTGGCAGTGCAGAAGCCGCAATGCACGCAGGCGCGCAGGATCTTGTCGGCTTCGGCGATATCGGGGTCGGCGAGCTGTGCCAGCGAGAATTCGGTCTTCATGCCGCCCCCGCCGCGTCCTGCATCAAGCGCCCCCGGTTGAAGACGGTCTTCGGATCGAAGCTCGCCCGCACCCGCTCGTTCAGGGCCGCGATGCCCGCCGGTTGCGGGTGGAACACCGCGACGCCGCGCCGCAAATCGTCGCTGGCACGGACCAGCATGGCGTGGCCGCCGACGGCGTCCGCGCGTCGGCGGACCACTGCCGCATGCGCATCGGCGTTCGGCGGCAGCGCCGCCCAGATCAACCCGCCGCCCCAGTCGTAGAGCACATCGCCGCCGGTCTCCCGCGCCAGATGCTGGCCGAGTGCCGCACCTGATGCCGGCGGACACACGATCCGCCAGACCGGCCAGGCGCCGAGCGCACCGTTGGCAGCGAACGGCAGCACGTCGCGGATCGCGGCCCAGAGCGTGGCCGAGGCGTCGTCCTCGACCACCCCTGCGGTTCCGAACGGGGTGAGCAATTCGCGCAGCGAGGCGGCGCGGTGGACCGCTGAGGCGGTGATGCCCTCGAGCCGCAGCACGGTCAGCGCCTCGCCCTGCGAGGCGATCGCACCCAGCCCCTCGGTTTTGGCGCGGAACGCCGATTTCGGCAGATGGGCGGCACCGGAAACGTCGAACGGCGAGCCGAGCGCCGCGGTCATCGCCTTGTTGGCGGCGGCATCGTCGAGCCCGCGCAAGAGCAGTGTCCGCTCGCCCTCGGGTTTCGGCATCACCTTCAGCGTCACCTCGGTCATGACCGACAGCGTTCCCCAGGACCCCGCCAGCAATTTGCAGAGATCGTAGCCGGTGACGTTCTTCACCACCTTGCCGCCGGTCTTGAAGCTGTCGCCGAACCCGGACACGGCGTGAGCGCCGAGCAGATGGTCGCGTGCCCCACCCGCCCGGATGCGCCGCGGCCCGGCGAGCCCGACCGCAATCATGCCGCCGATGGTGCCGAGGCCGGACGCCCCGAGCAAAGGCGCCGTGTTCATCGGCTCGAAGGCGAATTGCTGGTTCTTGGAATCGATCAGCGACATCACGTCGGCAAGCGGCGCGCCGGCCTCAACCGTGATGATCAGCTCGTTCGGCTCGTAGGAGCTGACGGCGTTGAGCGCGGAAACGTCGAGCACGGCATTGGTCGCCATCGCATGGCCGATTTGCCGCTTTGATCCATGGCCGATGATCTCGAGCGGCTGCTCGTTGGCAATCGCCGCGCGCACCACCTCTTCGACGTCTTTGGCGTCTCTGACCCTGAGCGTATCCACGGGAAAGGCGGTAGCGAAATTTGCGTCGGAAATCAATTCGACGCGCGTCAGAGACGATCCCTCGATGCAGCGCAGAGGGCAACCGTGGCTGCACCCCGCCAACACGGTCGGCGCGACATCCTCCCTTCGATCATGATCGAATCATCTCCGTCCAAATGTCGTCTTTGATCGAACTGTTCCTGATACGAGAAGGAGTTCAATCATGAACCAGCAGGCAATGAACCAGCGTACCATCGGCGAAGCGACCACAGGCGGCGGCCTTCTGGTCGTGGCGCAGTGGGAAGCCAAGGAGGGACAGGCCGACAACGTCGCAAAGATCCTGCGCGACTTCCTTTCGCAGGCGCAGAGCGAGCCCGGTGCAAAATTGTTCCTGATCAGCCGCGCCAACGACAATCCGGCCCAATTCCTGTTCTACGAGCTGTTCCGCGACGAGGCCGCCTTTAGGGCGCATCAGGAGAGCGCGCATTTCAAGACCTACATCGCAGGTCAGGCGCTGCCGCTGCTCGCCAAGCGCGAGCGAGCGCAATATGCGCTGATGTGAAAGAAAGACTCTTCCCTTCTCCCCTTGTGGGAGAAGGTGGCGCGAAGCGCCGGATGAGGGGTTGTCTCCGCGAACTTCACTGAGAGAGATTCGCTCGCGGAGAGAGACCCCTCACTCGGCTTCGATTCGCGAAGCCACCCTCTCCCACAAGGGGAGAGGGTGTTTCAGCGCAAGCTCAAAACCTCGGAATATCCGGAAACGCCAGCTTGCCCGCATGCACATGCATGCGGCCGAGCTCGGCGCAGCGGTGCAGCGTCGGAAACACCTTTCCGGGATTGAGCAGGCCCTGGGCGTCGAAGGCGCATTTCAGCCGCTGCTGCTGGTTGAGATCTACTTCCGAAAACATCTCCGGCATCAGATCGCGCTTCTCGATGCCGACGCCGTGCTCGCCGGTGAGCACGCCACCGAACTCGACGCAGGCGCGCAAAATGTCGGCGCCAAAGGCTTCGGCGCGCTCGATCTCACCGGGCTTGTTGGCATCGTAGAGGATCAGGGGATGCAGATTGCCGTCGCCGGCATGGAACACGTTGGCACAGCCGAGCTGATATTTTTCCGAGAGCGCGCGGATGCGCGCCAGCGCCTTGGGCAGCGCGCCGCGCGGGATGGTGCCGTCCATGCAGAGATAATCGGGCGAGATGCGGCCGACCGCGGGGAAAGCGGCCTTGCGGCCCGCCCAGAACAGATTGCGCTCGGCTTCCGAATTGGAGATCTGCAGCGTCACCGAGCCGCAGCCTTTCGCGATGGTCTCGACGCGGGTGATCAGTTCGTCGACCTCGATGCCGGGACCGTCGAGCTCAATGATCAACAGCGCTTCCACATCGAGCGGATAGCCGGCATGAACAAAAGCTTCCGCGGCGTGGATCGCGGGCTTGTCCATCATCTCCATGCCGCCGGGGATGATGCCGGCGCCGATGATGCGGGCGACGCATTCGCCGGCCGCCTCCACTTCGGCGAAGCCGACCATCAGCGCGCGCGCCGTCTCCGGCTTCTGCAGGATGCGTACCGTGATTTCGGTGATGACGCCGAGCAGGCCTTCCGAGCCCGTGATGACGCCCATCAAATCGTAGCCGGCGTTCTCGCACCCCTTGCCGCCGATGCGCAGGATCTCGCCGCTCATCAGCACGATCTCGCAGCCGAGCACGTTGTTAGTGGTCATGCCGTATTTCAGGCAATGCACGCCGCCGGAATTTTCGGCGACATTGCCGCCGATCGAGCAGGCGATCTGCGAGGACGGATCGGGCGCGTAGTAGAAGCCGGCATGGGCGACCGCCTGGCTGATCGCAAGATTGGTGACGCCGGGTTCGGTGACGACGACACGGTTGTCGAAATCGATCTCGCGGATGCGCTTGAACTTGCCGAGGCCGAGCAACACGCCGTCCTCGAGCGGCAGCGCGCCGCCGGACAGCGAGGTGCCGGAACCGCGCGGCACCACCTTGATGCCCTCGGCGGCACAATATTTCAGGACCTGCGACACCTGCTCGGTGGTGTCGGGCAGCACCACGACCATGGGCGGCTGGCGATAGGCCGTGAGCCCGTCGGATTCATAGACCCGCATCTCGGCGGCGCTGTCGATCACGCCCTCGCCCGGGACGATCGCGCGCAAGGCAGCGACGATCTCGGACCGGCGCGCCAGGACCGCGGAATCGCTTGCGGGCATCATGATGGCCATCGTTCCAGAACTTTCCTTGCCAGCGCGGTTTGTGACGACAAATCAATCATGTCCGCAAGGCTTTAAGCAAGCCTCTGGGCAGGATCATCCGAAGGTCCCATTGATTTGTTGCAGCGCAAGTTCTCTCTGGGGCAAGTCTGACATGATGAAACCTGTCAGGGTTTTGCGGCTTGTCCACCCGCAATGGACCTGCCAAAACCACGACCCTCAATCTGACCCGGGAAGAGACGAAGAGCATCCTTATGACAAAACTGACTTTTGGCGCGCTGGTTGCCCTTACCATGACCGCCGCAGCTTCGAATGCGATGGCGCAGGACGCCGCAGCCGGCAAGACGTCGTTCAACAAGTGCCTGGCCTGCCACGCCATCGGCGAAGGTGCCAAGAACAAGGTCGGCCCCGAACTGAACGGCCTCAACGGGCGCAAATCGGGCAGCGCGCCGGACTATAATTATTCGGATGCGAACAAGAATTCCGGCATCACCTGGGACGAGGCGACGTTCAAGGAATACATCAAGGATCCGAAGGCCAAGATTCCCGGCACAAAGATGGCGTTCGCCGGCATCAAGAACGAGACCGAGATCAACAATCTCTGGACCTTCATTGCCCAGTACGACAAGGACGGCAAGGTCAAGCAGTAAGACCTCGAGACAGCGCGGCCGCTAGTCGGCGGCCGCCGTCAGGGGAACGATCTCCGCGACGAGAGCCTCGATCTCGGCCTTCACGAGGTCAGGCACCGCGTTCTGCACCATGTGGCCGAGCTCGGGCAGCACGATCAGCTTTGTATTGGCAACCGTCTCGGCAAACGGCCTTGCGTGGATGTTGGTCGACACCGTCTTGTCGGGCTCGCCGGCGATGATCACCGTCGGCACTTTGATCTCATCATAGCGCGCCACCTGCGCGGCGACGGCCGCCTTCAGCGTCACCAGATCATGGGCGTTGGCGATGAACTCGCGCGGGCGCAGCAAGAGCGGCGTCGCTGAACCCTCCACAAATCCGTCCGGCATCGCCTGCGGCAGGAACACGCTGCGCGCGCCGGGCTCCAGCAGAAAATAGCCGAGCGGCAGCGTGACGGTGTAGGCGAGCAGCGGGCCGATCACCGGCGTTGCGATAATCTTGTTGTAGCGGCCGACACCGCCGCGCCAGGGATGGGTCACAGGCGCCAGCATCACGAGGCCCGCGACGCGGCGCGGATGATCCAGCGCCATCCGTGCACCGAGCGCCCCGCTCCAGGAATGCACCACGAAGACGGCGCGATCGACGCCGAGCTTGCCGAGCGCCGCATCGATCATGCGCGCCTGCAAATCGGGCGTGGAATCCTCGACCCGAGTCCGCGTGCTCCAGCCATGGCCGGGACGATCGATCAGGATGACGCGATGGCTTTTCGCCAGGAGATCGCCGAGCGGACGGCGCATCGCTTCGAGATTGGAGCTTGCACCATGCAGCATCACGATCGGCGTATCAGCGTCGCGCGGACCGAGATCGACGATGTGCAGCGTTGCGCCGGCAACCTCAATGATCTCGCCTTGCGGCGGATAAGCGCGCGCGATGGCAAAGGCGCCGGCCTGCGTGATCAGCGCCAGCACAGCCAGCGCCGCCACGACTGACATCACGATCATGAAGATGGTCCGGAAAGATCTGGGCACACGACAGCTACGGTTCTAACCGATGGCAGTTTCGCCAGCGAGCGGTTCCAGGGAAAGGGCACCCTGTGGATAGCGGGGGCACAGGGCCGGGAGAAAAGTGCAATGAAATCAATATCGTTCCACACTCCGACCGTTTGAATGTCAATTGCTTCATGCGGTCGTCATCGCCGCGTCCTTATAATCGCCATGGTCGGTTCCGCCATCTAGCAAGCGGATGGGCGCCGATCCTCTCACGCGGGACAGCGGGAATGACCGGCAAGACTCGACTGGTTTGAACCGGAGGTACTTTCGATGAGTTTCAGGTCGAACGACAGCGCGATCGACGAGATCGTCGCGAGCTGCAATGGCGATCTGCGCGGAGCCGTGCGGGCGCTGCTGCTGATCAACGAGCATCTGGAGAGCGAGCTCGCCAAGGCCTATGCCGCGGCTGCCGACCACAGCATGGTCGAGCGCGGCAACAGCGTGCTGCATTAGTTACTGGTTGGCGCTGCTCTCGCCGTCTTTCTCTTCGTCGGGGGGCACCGGCGGACAGGCACGGATCGTCGAGCGGGCAAGCTTGGCATCGGCTCGCGATCGATAAGGACCGTCGCCGAACCAGATATCGCCATAGATGACCGGGTTGCTGGTCACGATCTCGCATCTGCCGGTGGCGCGATTGCCGACCACCCAGAACATGCCATCGGCCAGGCCGACCGTCGCGGTGGCCATCAGCACGATGCCTGCAGCTATCAAGCGTTTCATGGCTTCGCTCCTGCCGTAGAGGCCATGAGGTAAGCCTGCGCATGCGGGAAAGATATCCCCCGCCGCTGTGACCGATCGGCTCGTGGTTAATGGCTGGACGCCGCGATCGCTCAAGAACGCTATGAATGAATTAAGGGTTAGATGTCGCGCCCCTCGACCTTCTCGGTCAGCGACTTGACCTGGTCGGGGATCTTGTCGAGATGCGGATTGATGGCGAGCGCCTTGCGATAGGCATCGAGCGCGCGCTTCTCGTCGCCGATCTCCTGCATGATCATGCCGAGGCCGGCGAGCGCGCCGAAATGACGGGGCTCGCGGATCAGCACCTCACGGATGTCGGCGAGCGACCGGCCGTAATCGTTCTGCATGTAGAACAGCGTCGCGCGGCGGTTCCAGGCTTCGACGTAGTCGGGCCGCAGCTTGATGACGGAATCGAGCAGCTTGATCGCGACGTCGACCTTTTGGGCATCAACCGCCGCTTTCGCCCGCTGCATCAGCAGTGCGGCGGTATCGCTCGGGGTCTGAATCCAGATCGCCCAGATCCGGGCCTCGACATGTTTTGCGCTGGCATCATCAGGGGCGGCCTTCAGCGCGCCGAACAGGAAATCGAGGTTCTTGCTGCGGTCGACCTTCGGCAGCTTCGCCGGCGCCTCCGGCAGCTTCTTCTGCCTGACCGGCGGCCCCTTGGGACCCTCCTGCGCAAGCGCAGGGGCGACGGCGGCGATCGAGGCCAGAACGACGGCCAGGCGAAGGGAGCGCGCGAAGAATCTCACTGTCATGGTGAAAGTCTAAACGCTGAAAGCCGCCTTTGCATAGCAAAGACGGCGTCAAAGTCGTGTGAGACCGTGGTCTTGCGGGCGGGCGCGAGGCCTCAGCCGGAGCAGCTCAGCCCTGGCGAGCCTTGAAGCGGCGCTGCACCTTGTTGATCACATAGACCCGGCCCTTGCGGCGGACCAGGCGGTTGGCGCGATGGCGACCGCGCAGCGATTTCAGCGAGTTACGGACCTTCATGGCAGAATCCTGAACGTTCGAAAGGCCGTGTTCGGCACTACCGTTTCGGCACGCGCGAATGTGGCAAAATGAGATTTTACCCGCCGGCGGACAGACCGCCCGGGACGGGGCGGTTCTTAAGCCATGGGGGGCGCGGATGTCAATGCGACCGGCCCCGTGCCCGGAAAAATCGTTGAAAACAACCCCATGCACAGTAGGGAACCGGGCCGTCTTCAGGCCGGAAATTCGACCATGGCTTCCCCGGTCGCCACCCGCTCGTCGTCCTGGTTGCGCACAACCACGTCGATCAGGACCCAGCGGGAGCGGGCGGTTAACTGCTTGTTTTTGATGATCCCCGAGGGCCGGATGGTGTCGCCGGGCCGGACCGGCTTGACCCAGCGGGTCTCGAGCCGGCGGTGGATGGCGCCAGCCGGATAGGCCCAGTCGGTGATCATGCGCGAGATCAGGCCAAAATTGTTCATTCCGTGCATAATCACGCCGCCAAACTGCGTTTTCCCGAAGTTTCCCGTCATGTAATCGTCGTCGAGATGCAGCGGGTTGTAGTCGAGCGAGGCATCGCAGAACAGGCGGATGGAGTCGCGCGACACCGCAAAGCTCGGTCCCTCGATCGTGTCGCCGGCGGTGAGGCTTTCGAATGTGACGGTCATGGCGCCCTCCCTCATGCCGGCCGGATGGTCCAGCCGCGGCCGGAGCAGATGACGTCGCCGTGCTGGTTGAAGAAGACGTTGTCGTGCACCACGAACAGCCGCTCGCGCTTGATGAACTTGTCGAGCGCGCGCGCCTCAAGCCGGATGACGTCGCCGGGCCGCGCCGGGACGTTGTAGCTCCAGGACTGTCCCGCGTTGACGGTGCCCGGCGAGCGCATCCAGTCGTCCGCGGGCGTGCAGGCAAACATCAGCATGATGTGGATCGAGGGCGGCGCGATCAGCCCGCCATAGCGGGTCGTCTTGGCATAGGCCTCGTCGAAATAAAGCGGGTGGGTCTCGCCCACCGACCTGCAATAAAGTTCGATCGCCTCACGCGTCAGCGTATAGGGGATGGTCTTGCGCGGCTCGCCGGGAACGATCTCATCCCAGACTTTTCGCGCACCGGCGTCCTTCCAGAAATCGGTCTCGAAGGCTTGCGCCCCTGCCATTTTGGCCTCCCCTGCCACTTATTGTTAGCCCAATCATTAGCGCAGGGATGGCCACCCACCAATGCAGCAATGCCGGCTTGCCAAATTCGTTATATGATATAATCAATTCGGCAGAAGCGCCCGGGAGGATCCAGATGCCGAAGCTCAAACTGCCTGACATCGACAAAGTCGTCGCGATCGACATCCACACCCATGCCGAGGAGCCCTGCGGCTGCCATCCGGACGACGGCTATGACGACTTCCAGGCGCAGATGGCGGAATACTTCAAGTCGCCCAACAAGCACCCGCCGACCGTGCCGGAGACCGCGGCCTACTACCGCTCCAAGAACATCGCGGCCGTGATCTTCCCCGTCGATGCCGAGCGCGAGACCGGCTTCCGCCGCTACAAGAACGAAGAGATGCTGGAGATCGCCTCCGACCATCTCGACGTCCTCATTCCCTTCGTCTCGATCGACCCGCACAAGGGCAAGCTCGGCGTGCGCGAGGCGCGCAAGCTGATCGAGGAATACGGCGTGCGCGGCTTCAAATTCCACCCGACCATGCAGGGCTTCTATGCCAACGACCGCATGGCCTATCCGCTCTATGAAGAGATCAACAATGGCGGCGCGATCGCGCTGTTCCACACCGGCCAGACCGGCGTCGGCTCGGGCATGCCGGGCGGCATGGGCATGCGGCTGAAATATTCCAACCCGATGTACATGGACGACGTCGCGGCCGATTTCCCCGACCTGAAAATCATTCTGGCGCATCCCTCCTTCCCCTGGCAGGAAGAGGCGCTGTCGGTCGCGACCCACAAGCCGAACGTCTACATCGACCTGTCCGGATGGTCGCCGAAATATTTCCCGCCGATCCTGGTGCGCTACATCAACTCAATCCTGCAGGACAAGATGCTGTTCGGCTCGGACTGGCCGGTGATCACGCCGGACCGCTGGCTCTCGGATTTCGCCAAGATCGATATCCGCGAGGAGATCCGGCCGAAGGTGCTGAAGGCCAACGCGCGCAAGATTCTGGGGATTTAAGCATCGCAATCGTGCATTGAGGGCTTCGATCGCGGTGATCGAAGCCCTCTTGCTTTTCGGCTCAAGGCCTCAGATCTGCGCGAGACCTCCGTCGACGAGACTTTCGCCGCCGGTCATGAAGCTCCTGTCCGCGGACGCCAGGAACGCAGCCACAGCGCCCGTCTCCGCCAGATCGCCGACGCGCCCGATCTGCGTCGAGCTTCCGAGCGCGTCCTCTTCGTCCAGCTCTGCTCCGCCCCTGATTGCAACGGGTTGGGAATTCGCCCTGAGTCTGGCTTGGGCCAGAAGCAGACCTCGCAGAGGTCGAGGGGGAGTGATCTCTCTTCCCCTCTCCCACAAGAGGAGGAGAAAGGTGGCGTCACCCGAACTGCGCGACCACGGCTGACCACAGACGCCAGATTTCGGGGGACTTTTCATCGACATTGTCTGCGCGTTCGGTACTCGTGGCGAGCGGGTCAGTGATCGGTAGGGGATTGACGAGGCGCTCACTCGCTGTCTCTGCACAGTCGACGCAAGATGTGCAGCCGTCATGCATGTCGGTGCCGCTCTAAGGACGGCGGCCAAGTGCTGCCCGTGCCCTGCCGAGCTACGGACGCGCACAGAGCGAAGCTGGCTCCCGGATCGTGGACCGGATCCTTAGGCTTGACTTCGTTTGGGAGATCGTTTCGGAAGACTCCTCGCGGCCCATTCTTGGCTAGCTCGGATCAAGTTCTCCATCGCTTGCACGAACAAGTCGGCGTCCCGCACCGCCAGCCACTGGTTGAGCATGCCAACGAAGCTCGTGTAGATGAAGTTGGCGAGCTCCATGATCCGGGGCTCGTCCTCGGGCCGAACATCCGTCGCTGCACGCAGCCAGTCGGCGTAGAGCAACATGAACTCGTGGTCCTTCTCCCGCGCCATGTGCTCCGCATGCGGATGTCGAAGCACGTAGAGCGTCATTTCCTGCAGCGCGAACTGCTCGCCCGGAGCCTTCTTGATCTCGCTCCAGATGAACCGCAGAAGATCTGCGATGCGGTCGTGGAGTTTCTGCGGTGCTGCAAATTTTTTCGCGAGGGTGGCGCGATAGTTGGCGACGAGAACCTCCATCACCTTGAAGAGGATCTCCTCCTTGTCATGGAAGTGATAGTGAAGAGTTGCGACGTTGACGCCAGCTGCTTCGGCGATCTTGCGTGTCGTGGCGTGGTAGACGCCGTCGCTGATCATCACCTTGAGTGCTGCATCAATGATCTGCTCGCGGCGGCCGTCGCTATTTGGACGCGCGAAACTCTTCTGTATCACTCGCTGATTCATGACGTTTATGTTGCTTTGCAATGCCAACAAATCAAGTTGTTTCTATCCGCGGCGATATTCCGCTCCCTTGGTCCATGATCTGCACGTCCGCCGGTGCGTGACCGATTGTCTCGATGGACACTGAGACCGCGGGCATCGCCAGTCCTGCGATGGACGACAACAAGACCGATAGTCCATTCCACCTAACCCGAGAGCGTCGTCCTCAAGCCTGGCTGCAAGCTCGACGCATCGAGCCTGAAGAAAACGCCGACCGCTGACCTTCAAGCCGCACGGCTTGAACTGCACATGAATGCCGATTGACTCAAGATTGATCCAATCGTACGATTTGGTCAAGTGATTGGATCGGCAAGATCCAACACATGACGGGAGGAGAGGGCATGAAGAAAGCAGTAAAGGGTTTTTTCGGAGTTTCCCTGATCGCGGTTGTCGCGGCGTTCTCGATCGCCCCGGCCATTGCCGGAGACGACGTCCAGTTGTTACCCCCGGAATTACTCGCGCCGACAACCGACAAGAAGACCCCGCCGGACAAGTACAAAAAAGCGCCGCCTTGGACGATCGGAATGGTGTTTCCCGGAGTTGGAAACACGTGGATCATTCAGATGGCGGCAGAAACCAAATCTGAGGCGGCACGGACTCCGGAGATCAAGGAGTTCATCTTTACGGAGGCCAATTGGGATCCGACAAAGCAGGTCGCGAATATGGAGGACATGATCTCGCGCAAAGTGGACGCGATCATCATTGCGCCCATCGCGATGCCTCTCCTGAAGAAGCAGGTCGATGCAGCCCTGGCGGCGGGCATTCCGGTGATCAACCTGGGATGGAGCAAGGGCGCTCTCCCCAGCACCGTCGAGGTGATGGGCGGTGGCGGCCCGTTCGGCGAGGTTGGTGGGAAATGGCTCAGGGACAAGCTTGGCGGCAAGGGAACGGTCTGGGCCTTCCGTGGGGTCGCCGGCGTTCAGGAGGAGACCGATCGCTATGAAGGATTCAAGAAAGCGATTGCAGGTTCGGAGATCACCATAGGCGCGGAAGTCTTTGCCGACTGGAACTATGCCAAGGCCAAGGGGCTTTGCGAAAATCTCGTGCTCTCGGGCAAACCGGTGGATGGCATCTGGTTCTCCGGCGCCGAAATGACCCGCGGTTGCATCGACGTCTTCAAGGAGGCCGGCAGGCCCCTTGTGCCGATGACCGGCGAAGGCAACAACGGTTTCTTGCGCGCTTGGAAGGAGTCGAAGTTGGACAGCGTGGCCGCGGTGTTCACGCCGGAGCTCGGTCCTGCTGCATTGCGCGCGACTGTCGCGATTTTACAGGGCAAGTCCCTGTATGACCACTACTTCTCGGATCCCGCACCAATTACGAACGCAAACCTCGATAGATACTATCGGCCGGATCTGAATGATGCCTTCTGGATGCCGTCCGAGCTGCCCGCGGCTGAAATCGAAAAAATGTTCAAGAAGTAAAAGCACGCGAGGGCGATGGATACGCCAATGGCGCTCTCTTCTCCCGCGAACGCGCTCGTCGCGTTCCGCTCCATCAACAAGAGCTTCGGGTCGACCCAGGCTCTTGTTGACCTTTCTTTGCAAGGGTCTGCGGGATCGGTGCACGCGATCACCGGCGAGAACGGTGCCGGAAAATCAACCCTCATGAATCTGCTCGCGGGTGTTCATCAACCTGACTCGGGCGAGATCAGCGTTCGCGGGCAAGCCCTCAGGCTCGAAAGCCCAGCCCAAGCGCAAAACGCGGGCGTATCCACGATATTCCAGGAGCTGACCATCCTTCCCAACCTGACGGTCGCCGAAAACCTGTTTCTCGGTCGGGAGCCGCATCGAACGGGAATTATCGATCGGTCCCTCATGCGCCGCCGCGCCGAGCAGGCCCTTGAGCTGGTCAAATGTCGCGTGGACGTGAACGCGTACTGCCAAGCGCTTTCGGTCGCGGAGCAGCAGCTCATCGAGATCGCGAAGGGATTGATGGCAGATGCCGACATATTCATTCTCGATGAACCAACCGCGGCATTGAACGGACCAGAGGTCGACACGCTTGGGGAGCTCATCCACTCGCTAAAGACGGCAGGCAAACTGATTTTCTATATCAGCCACAGGCTTGAGGAGATATTCCGATTCAGTGAGGCCGTTAGCGTCTTGAAGGACGGCAGACTCGTTGGGACATTTGAGACACACGAACTGACGCAGGACGAGCTGATATCGCTCATGGTTGGTCGCCCTCTTGGGCAGCTGTTTCCTCCCCGCAATCCGCACCCAAGTTACCTCGGCTGTGCTTTGGAAGTCTCAGAACTTGTAACTTCAGAACCGGAACACGCCGTCTCGTTTCGGATCAACCGTGGCGAGATTGTCGGGTTTGCGGGGCTGCAGGGTCAGGGGCAGCGTGAGATCATCAGGGCGGTTGCCGGCGTGGGACCTCACGTCGGCGGGCGCGTCAAAAAACGCGGTCCCGGCGACGCACTGCAAAACGTTGATCTGTCAATCGTCGCCGTCGCTCGCTCGGGTATCGGGTTCATCCCGGAGGACCGAAAGTCGGAAGGGCTCTACCTATCACTTTCCATAGAGCAGAATGTCGCGCTCGGCATGCTGCGGCAGCTCGCGATGTGGCGTCGCGCTCATGTGAGGAAATCAGGAATCGATGATCTTTTGTTGCGGATGAGAGTTCGCGCCAATGACCAAGGCCAACTCGTTTCGTCTCTGTCTGGCGGTAATCAGCAGAAGGTGATGTTGGGGCGATGGCTCGCATCCGGAGTAGACGTCCTTCTGGTCGAGGAGCCGACGCGGGGCGTGGACGTCGGCGCCAAATCTGAAATCTACGCACTCCTGCGCGAATTCGCCAATTCAGGTGGCGCGGTCCTCATTGTTTCGAGTGAACTGACGGAGATTCTAGGCCTATGCGACCGGATCCTCGTCGTTCGCGACGGCGAAATCACGGCCGAGCTTGATGGAGTCGGGACGAGCGAGGAGGAGATCATGCGCTACGCGTTGGCCGGATCGACAGCCGATGCAAGGAAAGAGCTGTGATGCCCGTTTCAATCATGAAGTCCAATCGAAGCGGACTCCGGCTTGCCACGATCGCGCTTCCGGCATTGCTTTTCGTGGTGCTTTCGATCCTGTCGCCAGCTTTCCTGAGTGTGCAGAATCTGAGCAACATCAATGGCCAGATAGCCGCGCTATTGATCGTCTCACTAGGGCAGCTCGTCGTAGCCTTGATCGGAGGGATCGACCTTTCCGTGGGGGCAGTTCTCAGTCTGACGACAACGATCATTGTATCGGTAAGTCCGGATTTCGCGCTCCCGGCCGCCTTGCTTGCCGGCATCGCGATCGGCCTGGTCAATGGAATAGGGGTAACTGTCGCTGGCGTACATCCGCTCATCATGACGATGGCGTCGATGACCTTCCTGCAGGGACTCGCGCTTCTGATACATCCCGTACCCGGCGGAACGGTCCCTGACTATCTCGCCGGCCTTGCATGGACCTCGGCCGCAGGTGTTCCGGCCGCGTTTTTCTGGTGTGTTGCCGCGGTGACGATCGCATCGTTCCTATTGTCGATGACGCGCTTCGGATTGCGCCTGTTTGCGATCGGCGCCAATCAGGCGAGCGCGGCCCGCAACGGAATCGCGGTCAGATGGTACAGCGTCAGCTGCTACGTGATCTGCTCTGTGGCCGCGACGATCGCTGGCATCTTCATCAGCGCCCGAGTCTCATCGGGCGATGCTACAGTCGGAGCCCCATTCGCTCTGGATTCGATCACCGCGATAGCGATGGGAGGAGTTCAATTGGCGGGGGGTACCGGCAGCGTTGCAGGTGTGGTCCTCGGCACCATAACGTTAGGTCTGTTGACGAACGGAATGAATCTGGTCGGGATTTCTCCATTCCTGCGCACCGCCGCAACGGGATTATTGCTGCTTGTCGCAATCAGCATGCAGCGCCGAACTGTGATCGGCGTGTGAGCGATATGACCACCAATTCACTTCCCCGGGCGGTTCATCCCCGAAGCATGGCGCGCTTGCTCCTGAGCGTTCCGATTGCCTACGCCGGAACAGCCGTGTTGTTGGCGTTTGCCTATGTGGCCAGGCCGGCTCTCGTTTCTCCAGTGCTGCTCTTGCTCATCGTCCGCCAGGCGGCGCCGTTGGCCATCGCCGTCCTTGGTCAATCGCTTTGCATGAGGGTTCTTTCACTCGATCTTTCGATCGGCGGCGTCATTCTCGCTGTCAGCTACATCCTCACCAGCGGCATCCTGAGGTTACCCGAACCGCTCCTGCTACTCATCTGCGTACTCTTCGGAGCAGCCGTCGGCGCTGTAAATGCATTCTTCATCACGCGCATCAAAGCATCATCCGTCATCGTGACTCTGGCGACCGCCCTGATTTTAAGTGGTGTCGTCTTTTCGCTCAGCCAGCTACGCGCGCCCGGGGAAGCTCCAGCCATCCTTCGCTACATCGGGCAGACGAGAATAGGCATTGTACCGATCTCTCCGCTTTTCTGGCTCGCGATATTCCTTCCCGTCGCGCTATTCCTCCGCATGTCGGTTTTTGGGCGCTATGTGGACGCAATCGGCGCTAACCCACGGGCGGCGTTGATATCAGGCATTCCCTATGTTCGTATCGTGACGATTGCGCACATTCTGTCGAGCATTCTCGCGGTTTTCAGCGGATTCGTGCTCGTCGGCTTTGTTGGGGCCGGCAGCCTGGATATCGGTCGTGACCTGCCCTTGACTTCGCTCGTTGCAGTCATTCTCGGTGGCGTCACCTTTGGCTCGGGCAAGGGAGGTTCGCTCGGGCCTGCCGTTGCCGCTTTCATGCTCACGTTCAGCTTCAATCTGCTTACGAGCCTTGGCGTTGGCGAGCCGGGGAAATTGATGTTGCAGGGAGCGATCATTGCCCTTGCCGCCACACGAAGAAGTCCCGACTGAAGCTGGTGAAGATGGAGAGACGCATGCCGCACGTGATGCAGGAAGCCGAGCCGTTCTTTTTCAATGGCAATGATATTGCCGTGCTCGTCTTGCATGGTTTCACGGGCACCACGCAGAGTATGCGCTATTTTGGGCAGGAGTTGCACCGGCGCTATGGGTTTACGGTCCGTGGTCCCCGCCTGGCTGGACACGGCACGACACCCGATGACATGGCAACGACCGGCTTTCACGATTGGGTCTCTTCGTGCGAAGAGGCACTCCATGGACTAGCCGCAGGCGGCAGGCCTGTTTTCGTCGCAGGCCTATCCATGGGCGGGACGCTGGCGCTCAACCTGGCTGCACGCTTTTCCACGATCGTTCACGGCATTATTCCCATAAACAGCCCAGTCGGCATTTTCGAACCGCCGCTCGCGGAGTTGGTCCTGAACAAGTCGGCTCCAGCGCGGGTCCCGGGGATAGGTTCGGATATAAAGGATCCGATGGTGTCCGAGCTCGCCTATTCGGAGCTGCCCGTCAGCTGCGCACGCGAGGTGTTTGTCTTGGTCGCTGCGACTTCGGCAATTCTTTCCAAGGTAACTTGCCCGGTGCTGGCGATGCACTCCCGAGAAGACCATGTTGTGCCACCGCGAAATGGACAACGAATTCTCGAGAGCGTTGGGTCCGACGACGTCAGGTTGCTGTGGCTCAATGACTCCTATCATGTTGCAACTCTCGACAATGACAAGGATCTTATCGTCCAGCGCGCCGGGCGATTCATTGAGGAAATCGGCGGATAGCTGACCCTGGACGAGCGCTAACGCTCAACATGAGCCGTCAACAGTCGCTGGATGAGCGAAGACACAAGGCCCCGACCGTGCGGCAGCCTTTCCACTACTTGGTCAGGTCGCCGGCCTTGGTCCAAGAACCCGTAGCCAAAACCGTTGGTTCGCACCCTTCGGAATGAGAATCAGCTTACACATCAACGGGGATTGACTGACACTCTCTTGGCACAAAGGCGGACATCCTGCAGACACGTTAGTTCTGCTGAGGGTCATAAGACCCCGATCACGCCTGCAGTGGCAGACTTCCGCCACCTTCGGTAAGCTGACGATCATGTGCGCTCCCCGATCGGAGTGCTCGCGGCCACACCGGTCCGGAAGGAGAGCAAATGGGCATCAAAGCCGTCGTTTTCGACGCCTACGGAACGCTCTACGACATCCAGTCGGTGGCCGAGATCACCGAGGATGCGTTTCCGGGCTACGGCGAGATCATCACGCAGGTCTGGCGGATCAAGCAGCTCGAATACACCTGGTTGCGCTCGCTGATGCAGCGTTACCAGGATTTTGCCACTGTCACGCGCGACTCGCTCGCCTATACGCTACGCATCCTCGGCCTCGACTATGACACGGCGACCTTCGAGCGCGTGATCGAGAAGTATCTGCATCTCGATCTCTATCCGGATGCAACGAGCGCGCTCACCGCCTTAAAGCCAAGGAAGCTCGCCATCCTGTCCAACGGCAGCCCGGACATGCTCGATGCCCTGGTGCGCAACTCCGGACTTGCGCCGCTGCTCGACGCCACGATCAGCGTCGATGCGAACAAGATTTTCAAACCGAGCCCGCAGGCCTATGCGTTGATCCGCGACGTGCTCGGCACCGCGCCGGACGAGGTGCTGTTCGTCTCCTCCAACCCCTGGGACGTCGCGGGCGCAAAAGCCTTCGGGCTCAACGTCGCCTGGATTGAGCGGGTGAGCCCGGAGGCGATGGCGCTGGCTTGCGTCGAGAACGAAGTCGTGGCACCGCTGACCATGTTCAAGGCGATCCGGACCCAGATGGACGAGCTCGGGTTTGCGCCGGATCACCGCGTTCGCTCGCTCTCCGAACTGCCAGGAATTGTCGCCCGCTCATGAGTCTGGAATCCGTTCGCGCCTTCTTCGCCGAAAAAGCCCCCGACATATCCGTGATCGAATCGCCGATCAGCTCGGCCACGGTGCAGCTTGCCGCCGAAGCCTATGGCGTCGAGCCGGGCCGCATCGCCAAGACGCTGTCGTTGCGGATCGGCGAGCGCGTCATCCTGATCGTTGCCGCCGGCACGTCGCGGATGGACAACAAGAAGGTGAAGGCGGCGTTCGGCGGCAAGCCAAAAATGCTCGGGCTGGAAGAGGTCGCCGAGATCACCGGGCACGAGGTCGGCGGCGTCTGCCCGTTCGGGCTGAAAGCGCCGCTGCCGATCTATTGCGACGTCTCGCTGAAGGCGTTCGACGTGGTCGTGCCGGCGGCCGGCTCAACCCACAGCGCGGTGCGCATTGCGCCGGAGCGGATGGCCGAGCTGGTCGCGGCCGAATGGGTCGACGTCTGCGAGCACAGGCCTTAGGCGGACGAAAATCTAGCCGCCCCAACCACAATAGGGGCGACAGCGATAGCGTGCGCTATGCGGATGGCCCCAACCGCGATGCCACCAGCCGAAACGCGCCTGTTGACCCAGTTCAGCCTCCTGCACCGCCGGCTTGGCGGCTGCGGAGAGAGGCGTGACAGGTGCCGCCATCAAGGGCGTACCGAGCCAGATCGAACCGATCACGAAAAGCACTGCAGGAATCCTGGCCATTGACATGACAGCTCCCTCCGATCCGCAAACGTCCAACCGCAATCAACCTGGCTGATGGCAAATCGTTGCACGGTTATGACGGTTTTGGGGCAAGGAGCCGCCGCGATGCTTGCTGCCTATGCGTAAGGAAGGCTACCATGCGCCCGATGACCGACACCAAGGTGAAACGACGGCTGACCACGGTCCTGTGCGCTGACGCGTACGGCTATTCGCGCCTCATGGAAGCGGACGAAGCGGGAACGCTGGAGACGCTGCGCCGC
>NZ_PPPT01000045.1 GCF_006483445.1 Bradyrhizobium guangdongense
GAGCTCGAGGACGCGATCGACGTCGAGGACGACCATGAGCTGTCCGTCGAGGCGGTGGACGCCGCCTGCGAGTTTTGCCATGCGGGGGTCGAGGTTGACGGGGTTTTCCTCCTTGCCGTCCTCGGGCAGGCGGAGCACCTCGCCGATCTGGTCGATCATGAGGCCGTAGGATTCACCGCGCAGGTCGACGCCGACCGCCATCGGGATCTTGCCGTCCTCAGGCCTCGGCAGGCCGAGGCGGGCGCGCATGTCGACCACGGTGACGATGCGGCCGCGCAGGTTCAACACGCCGGCGATCTCGCGGGAGGACAAGGGAACGCGGGTGACGCGCTCCGGCATGAACACGTCCTGCACGCGGGAGATCGGCAGGCCGAAGAGCTGGCCACCGATCATCGCGGTGACGTATTCGACCATGGTGCCTTCGGCGGATTGGGTCTTGCTGCTCATTGGATATCCTTGTCCCTATCCTGCTTAGGCCGCTGCCCGGTTCAGCTCGGAAGCGCCGGCCGCGCCCGCGGTCTGCTCCTTCAGTGCCGCGATCAGGCCGGGGCGGTCGAACTTTGCGACATAGTCGTGGAAGCCGGCCTGGCGGCCCCGCTCGATCGCCGCCGGCGACACCAGCGCCGAGAGGCCGATGATCGGCATCGAACCAAAATTGTTGTCGGAGCGGATGGTCTCGGCGAACTCGAACCCGTTCATGTCGGGCATCTCGATGTCGGTCAGCACCACGTCAAAGGTCTGCGAGCGCAGGGCAGCAAGGCCCTCCTGCGCGGTCGGGGCGGTGCGGACGCGATAACCGGCGGCCTTCAGGACCGGCGCCAGCATGTTGCGGAAGAAGGCGGAATCATCGACCAGCAGCACCGACTGCGACGCCATCGACGGCTTCATCTCCTTGCGGGTGAACCAGTCGGCAAAGGCCATCGGCAGGAAGTGGCCGACGTCGATCACCTCGGTGGCCTGGCCCTTGATCACGGCCGAGCCCAAAATGCCCTGGCTGGAGCCGCCGACCTCGATGTTGAGCCGTTCCTCGACGATGTCGATGATCTCGTCGACGACGAGGCCCATGGAGCGGCCGTCATCGGCAAACACCAGGATCGGCTGCGCGCCCTGGGTGGCGATGGTGACGCCCTCCATGGCCACCAGCGGCATGAGCTGCTCGCGGTACTGCACCATGTAGCGGCCGTTGCTGAACTCGATCTTGTCGGCAGGCAGCTCTTCCAGGCGGGTGACGAGCCCGAGCGGGACCGCCTTGGGCTGGGAGGAGCCGGCGCGGAACACCAGCAGCGAGGTGGTCTGCTCGCCCGAGCCGATGTGGTGGGCGGAGGCCTCATCGCCCATGTCATGGGCCGAGGAGCCGGAGGCGCCGAGCGCCTTGGCAATGCCGTTGGGGTCGATGATCATGATGACGGCGCCATCGCCCAGGATGGTGTTGCCGGAGAACATGTCGATGTGACGCAGCTTGGTCGACATCGGCTTGACCACGATTTCTTCGGTGTGGAAGACGCCGTCGACCACGATGCCAAAGGTCTGGCTGCCGACCTGCGTCACCACGATAAAACCGTTCTCGGGATCGCTGGCCGCGCCGTCGTCGATCTTGAGGAGCTTCTTCAGGTGGATCAGCGGCAGCAGCTTGTTGCGCAGGCGCAGCACGGCCGTGTCCTTGATGCGCTCGATGCGGTGCTCGCTGTTGGCGCGGGCACGCACCAGCTCGACCACCGAGAGCTGCGGGATGGCAAAGCGGTCACCGGCGGCTTCGACGATCAGGGCGGAGACGATGGCCAGGGTCAGCGGGATCTTGATGGTGACGGACGAGCCTTCGCCGGCCACGCTCTTGATGTCGATGGTGCCGCCGATCTGGTCGATGTTGGTGCGCACCACGTCCATGCCGACGCCGCGGCCCGAGACCGAGGTGATGGCGGCCGCGGTCGAGAAACCCGGGGCGAAGATGAACTTGTGGATCTGGGCCTCAGACATCTTCTCCAGCTCGGCCTCGCTGACGAGACCCGAGGAGAGCGCCTTGGCCTTGATCTTCTCGGTGTTGAGGCCGCGGCCGTTGTCGGCGATGCAGATGATGATGTGGCCGCCCTCGTGATAGGCGGACAGACGAATGGTGCCCTGCTCGCCCTTGCCGGCGGCGAGCCGCTCGGCGGGCGTCTCCAACCCGTGGTCGGCGGAGTTGCGCACCATATGGGTGAGCGGGTCCTTGATCAGGTCGAGCACCTGGCGGTCGAGCTCGGTGTCGGCGCCGTGCATCTCCAGCTCGATCTGCTTGCCGAGTTCGCTCGACAGATCCCGGACGATGCGGGGCAGTTTCTGCCAGGCGTTGCCGATCGGCTGCATGCGCGTCTTCATGACGCCTTCCTGCAGCTCGGCGGTGACGTTGGAGAGGCGCTGCAGCGGCACCTTGAACTCGGTGTCCTCGTTGCGCCTTGAGATCTCCAGGAGCTGGTTGCGGGTCAGCACCAGCTCGGAGACCATGGTCATCAGATGCTCCAGCGTATCCACGTTGACGCGGATCGACTGGTTGGCGATGCGGTCGCCCTCGACGAGGGTCTCGTCCGCCATCGACTTCTTGGCGGCGGCCTTTTCCCGGAGCGCCTTGGTCTCCTTGGCGGTGTCCTTGGCGGCGGGCGCCGGCGCCTCAGCGGCGGGCTCGGCCTTCACTTCGGCCTTGGCGACCGGCGCCGGGGCTTCGATCGCGGTCTCGCGGAAGGCACGCTCGAGCTCGTCCAGCGACACCTCACCCGGACGCAGCGGACGTTCCAGGGTCTGATCGATCAACGTGCCCTGCGTCATCTCTTTCCCCTTGGCTTCAACGGGAGCAGCAGCCGGCGCTTCAGGCGCGAGCGGCGGAGCATCTGCAACAGAAGCAGCGGTGCCAGCAGCCGGCATCGGCTGCGCCGAGCCTGACATCGCGGCCATGCCCTGCTCGACCATCGCTTCCAGCTTGTCGATGAGGTCGCGGTCGTTGCCTTCGGGCTCGGCTTCGGTGGCTTCAAGGCCGGCGAGGATTTCCTTGATGCGGTCGATCGACGACAGGATCACCGTCACGGCTTCGGCCGTCACCGGCATGCCGTCGCGGAATTTGCCCATCAGCGTCTCGCCGGCATGGGCGAGAGCTTCCAGACGCGGCAAGCCAAGGAAGCCGCAGGTACCCTTGATGGTGTGGACGAGGCGGAAGATGTTATCCAGGATCTTTGCGTTGTTCGGCTCCTGCTCGAACTTCACAAGCTGGTTGTCGACGGTGTCCAGGCTCTCGCTGGTCTCCGTCAGAAACTCCCGCAACAGATCATCCATGA
>NZ_PPPT01000046.1 GCF_006483445.1 Bradyrhizobium guangdongense
CATCCACGACCTTTCGCGCGGAACGAAGAACGTGGATGCCCGGGACAAGCCCGGGCATGACGAGTCTCTAGTGCTCCAGAAATCTTCCGGACGCGATGCGCGGCAGATCCGCGACCGGCCAGTTGTAGATATAAGTCCAGGCCTTGCCGGCGCTGCCATCGGCCAGCGTGACGTCGATCAGCCGGCGCAGATATTCCGTCGGCTCGGGAAAGCCCTCGCCGCAGGCCTCGTACATGTCGAACTCCTGCAAAAGTTCGTCCGGCGTGCGCAGGCGGAACAGCTCGCCATGGACGATGTCGGACGACGCGTCCGAGAGCAGCAGGCCCGGATAGTGCTTGATGAGATAGAGGCGGCCGCGGCAGGTCGCGTCGCCGACGAAGTCGGCATGCGCCGAGAGCAGCCGCGCCATCGGATGGTCGAAGCCGCGCATCAGGGTGCCGTAGACGAAGAGGTGGTCGGAGGTCATGGGGGTTCTATACCCGTCAATTTTATGGAGCGACAGCGCGACAAACTCCGCTGTCGTCCTGGCGAAAGCCAGGACCCATTACCCCGACCGCATGTGTGGCGGAGTGCTATGGCCACGAGCGTGCCCATTACAAGATTTGGTGGTTATGGGTCCTGGCTTTCGCCAGGACGACGTTGGGGAGAGGATAGTGCCCAATGCCACAATCACACGGCCGTCACCACCTCTTCGCTAACAACCACGAACTTCTTCAGCTCCATGCGGCCGAAGCTCGTCGACAGTGCAACGTCGGCGGCGTCGCGGCCGGTGGCCATCAGGATGCGGCCGATGCGCGGGGTGTTGTGGCGGGCGTCGAAGGTGAACCATTTGTCGGAGAGATAGGCCTGAAACCAGCCGGAAAAATCCATCGGGAAGGGTTCGGGCGGAATGCCGATGTCGCCCATATAGCCGGTGCAGTAGCGCGCAGGGATGCCCATGCAGCGGCACAGCGCGACGGCGAGATGGGCAAAATCGCGGCAGACGCCGCTCTTCTGCTCGTAGACGTCGTGCGCCGACTTCATGTGATGGGCGTGCTCGTAGCCGAAGGTGACGTGGCGATGCACGAACTCGGTGATCGAAGAGACTCGTTCCCAACCAGGTTTAGTCTTAGCGAACAGCGACCAGGCAATGTCGGTGAGCTTGTCGGTCTCGCAATAGCGGCTCGGCATCAGATAGAGCAAAACCTCGTTCGGCAACTGCTCGATCGGCACCTGCTGCGCTGATGGCATCGCCTCATCCGGCAGGCCGGAGTCGCGCACCAGCGCGCTGCCCTTCAGGGTCACGCCGCCGGCGGGCGCAACGAGCCGGCCGCAGATATTGCCAAAGCTGTCGCGATAGAAGCGGATCGGGACATCGGGCTCGGCGACGACAGTTTCCTTGCCGACGATGTCGGCGCTGCGCGAGGGATGGATGTTGAGCATGATGACCATCGGCGTCGGCTGCGCTGCGGCGTAAGCGATCTCGAAGCCGACCTTGATCTCCATCTTCGCGTCCCTTGTCTCCAGTTCATGAAATCCGGCCTTGCGATGCATCCCCGGCGGCGACATCGTGCATTGATCATGGTGATTCCGGCCGGGCTAATCTATAGCGTTGGCTGCTCAATTTTCAGGGGTTCCTGCTTTTTCCATAGGCAACCGGAATGGCTCTCGAGACGACAGACGCGCCACAACAACTCCTCGCGACAGGCGAAGTTCATCCCGTGCATGAGGTCAATGCGGACGGGCCTTCGCCCTTTCTGCTCACCGCGGATCATTACGGCCGGCTGTTGCCGCGCGCGCTCGGCGATCTCGGGGTCAGCGAGAGCGAGCTCACGCGCCACATCGCCTGGGACATCGGCATTGCCGGCGTCGCCGAGCGGCTCGCAACGATGCTCGATGCGCATCTGATCGCGCAGCGCTATTCGCGGCTGGTGATCGATTGCAACCGTCCGCCGGGCGCCGCGAGCTCGATTCCCGAGATCTCGGAGGCGACCGCAGTTCCCGGCAATGAGGGGATTTCGGACCAGGCGCGCACAGCGCGGCGGCACGAGATTTTTGATCCCTACCATGCGCGCATCAAGGCCGTGATCGACGCCCGCCTGCATGCGAAACAGCCCACCGTGCTGGTGGCGCTGCACAGTTTTACGCCCGTCTATGCCGGCGTCGCGCGGCCCTGGCACATCGGCACGCTCTATCACCGCGACACGGTGCTGCCGCGCCTGTTGCTGCAGCATTTGCGGGCCGAGGGCGATCTCGTGGTCGGCGACAACCAGCCCTATGCGGTGAGCGACGTCACCGACTACGGCATCCCCGTGCATGGCGAGGCGCGCGGCCTGATCAATACCGGCATCGAGATCCGCCAGGATCTGATCACGGACCAATCCGGCCAGCAGCAATGGGCCGAACGTCTGGCGCGGATCTTTGGCGAGATCGAAGCGACGATGCGGATGGAGGGGCTGCTCGGTTAGGCGCTGCGCGTGGCAACAAACAGCGCAAGCGCGGCAAAAATCGCGGCGACGCCCCACAGCACGTAGGCAATGCGGCCGCCGCTGCGAGGGTCGAGGCTGGCCTCGGCCGGATTGTCCGGATTGACGTGGACGTCCACCCTGGCGCCGTCCTGATAGCGCGCCAACAGCTTCTCCAGCATCTTGTTCGAGGCCTGCGGCGTGTTCGCGGCGACGCGGGCCGCTTCGTTGGTGTAGCTGACGTCCTGGTAGCTATAGGTATAGGACACGCGCTTGCCGAACATCTCGGTGCCGCGCCTGCTGCTGTCGGGGTCGCCGGCCTCGTGATAGGTCTCCATCGCCGACACCTTGATGGTGCCCGGCACCACCGGCCAGCGCTGCGAGATCGACGCCTGCCGCCGCACGGCGAGCGCGAACAGCGCAATGACGAGACCGAAGGCGGCGAAGGCGACGACCAGGCCTGCCAGATCGGGCCGGCCGATATGGTGCGCAAAATATTCATAGCTCTTGTTGAGGCCGAAGGCCGAGCCGAACACGATCGCCAGCACGATCGCGGTGCCGATGCCGAGGCAGCCCCACAGGCCCTTCGGCATGTCGCGCTCGAGTACCGCGCGTTCGGGATGACGCGGATGGTAGTAGACGGTGACGACGCTGCCGACGGGATATTTTCTCAGCGTCTGGGCGACCTCGACATTGCCGAGGTCCTCGCCGATCGAGATGCGATTGCAGCGCTGCTTGCGGCCGAAGACCGTATATTCGTAGGTCACATTGGCGAAGTTGCGGCTCTCCATCCGGTAGCCTTCCTCGCGATCGCTGTCGGAGACGCGGACCTCGCGCGCTTCCGCGACCGAGGTGACGACCTTGCCCATCGTCTTGGGCCAGCGGCTGGCTTCGCGGACCTCCCAGGTCTTGACCACAGCGGCGACGAGAATGAGCCCGAGCGGTGCGAGCAGCATCGCATAGACGAACCAGGGGAGATCGGGCACGGCAAATTCCTTCTTCGGCAATGCCCGGTTGGACGCGGGATTGCCGAAAAAGGTTCAATCGGGTGGAGGAGCCGGCCTTATTTGGCGCGGGTCAGCGCCAGCCAGATGCCGCCGCCGATCATGAAGCCGCCGGAGATGCGCGACATCAGCCGCGTGCGCTCGGCCGAGAAGAATTTTCGCGCCCGGCCCGCGGCAATCGCATAGAGCGCATCGGTCATCACGGCCGTCACCATGAAGGTGGCGCCGAGCAGCGCCACTTGCGGGAAGTGCGGCTGGTTCATGTCCATGAACTGCGGGATGAACGCGCCGAAGAACACCAGCACCTTCGGGTTCGACAGCAGCACCAGAAAACCCTGCAGGAAGAAGCCGCCGCGCGGCGGCGGGGGCGGCTGGTCGACATGGATGCCGTCGACCGGCGACCAGATCAGCTTGACGCCGAGCCAGACCAGGTAGGCCGCACCCGCAAAGCGGACCCAATCGAACCAGTAGCCCATCGTCGCCATCAGCGAGGTCAGACCGATCGCGACGATGCCGATCACGATCGCGAGGCCGGCTTGCGCGCCGGCCACATTGGTCAGCGCCGCACGCGTGCCGTGGCGCAGGCCATTGGCGATCACCAGCGTCACGATCGGCCCCGGCAGCAGCGCCAGCGCAATGCAGGCGGCGAGGAAGGCGAAATAGGCTTGCATGGACATCATGGGGGAGGACTCATCTGGAGATGGTTGGCGGCATTAATGCATGTCGGGGCCGGGAACGGAAGCTGGGTTTGTCGCGGGCATGCGTCACACGCGCGGTCGTCATACCCGCGCGCCCTCACCGCCCCTCCAGCGCCGCGATCGTCCACGCTGCCAGCGGCTCCGTTTCAAGGAACGCCAGCGCCATATGCTGCGCGGTTCTCGCCTCCGCCCTGCCTTGCGCCACCGCAACGAGGAGATCACAGCGGCGCGACACGGCGATGGCGGCGACGGTGCGCGGCGTGCCGTCGGGCAGGGTCAGGGCGTAGTGCCGCACCCGGCCCTGCATATCCCCCAGCTTGACGCCGTCGCCATGCGCCATCGGGGTGAATCGCGGCGTGATCAGGTCGATGTCCGCGACGCGGTCGACCTCCTCGTCATCGGCCACGCCGCGGTCGCAATTGCAGAAGCCGCGCTTGGCGCGGACATAGAGCTCGACGCCGTCGCATGATCTGCCGTCGCAGCGGAAGGCGCGCCCCGCAGGCCAGCCGTCGCGCGGGAAGGGCCAGGCGATCTCCTGCCAATGCGGCCCTTGCCGCGACGACGTCATCTGATAGGCGCCGACGCCGGAAAGCGCACTGAGCGCGATCACCGCAACCAAGATGGTCGCAGCACGCTGCATGATGTCAGCTCCGCGGCAGGCCGGCGGCGGCGCGTGCCGCTCCGGTCAGTTCCAGAATATGCATGCCGGTATTGGCGCGGTCGACAATGTAGATGTAACCGCGATCATCGGTCTCGACATTGTTGGTCTGGATCGCGACCTTGCAGCGCTCGCCGCCCTCGACCGGGATGCAGCGCTTGTCGGTCGCAGGCGTGATCGCCGGGATGAAATAGCCGACCTCCTTGGGGTGGTAGGGATCGCGGATGTCAAGCACGCGCACGCCGGCATTGAAGAAGGCGATGAAGACCAGCTTCTTGTAATAGACCGGCGCCATGCTCTCGTTCGAGGAATGCGCGCCGAAGCGGCCGCCGCGTTGGCAGAATTGTCCGCTCGCTTCCGGCACCGTGAAGCTCGAGATCATCATCGGCCGCGTCTCGGTGGTGACGTCGGCAAACCACACCATCTGCCGCGCTTCGGTGCACTCGTTCAGAATCGCCTCGTCCACGATCATGACGATGTCGCGCAGCTTGCCGTCCTTGTCCTCGGCGAATTCCGCGATCGGCATGTCGAGCATCGGGAACGTGGTGTGCGCGCCGTTGAAGGCGGACATCGGCAGGCGCGCAATCTCGGGATAGCGCAAATTCTCCGGCGTCGGTTCCTTGGCCCCACTCAGCAATTTCTCGCGATCGACGATCTGCAAAATGCCGCCCTTGTTGGTGCCGTAGCCGAAATAGACGCGGTTTCCCGCGGGCCCGGTCGAGATCGGCCCGTGCAGCTCCGTCGGCACCGCGCCGGTCGAGCCCGGCTCCTGCCCGGGCAGGCCAAAATCCCTGATCTTCCGCGGCTGCGCGGGATCGCTGAGGTCATAGACCTGCGTCATGCGTCGCGTGCGCCAATCCGGTGCGCCGGAGACGAGATAGGCGATGCCGGTGTCGCACTCCCACCAGTTCTTGTGCGTGTCCTTCAGCCCACTGAGGCGCGTGATGAGCACGGGATTGGCGGGGTCGGCAACGTTCCAGATCTCGTGCGCTTCGCCGCCGAAGGTTCTGAGCATGTAGACCGCGTTGGGATCGCCCTTCGGCAGCGATCTGCCGTCGCAGACCCGCACCATCTGCGCGCCGCCGGATTCATATTTGCCGGGCTGGCCCGGCAAATGACGCAGATATTTGGGCCGCGCGGGATCGGTGACGTCGACGATCGAGGTGCCGTTCGGTTCCGCCTGCCCGGTCAGCGGATTGACCGGCGCGGGCACGTCTTCGGTGCCGCCGTGGTGGCCGATATAGGCGATCCAGCGGTCGCCCTGGCGATGGATGGTCGGCTGATAGGCGCTGCGCCCCTGCAAATCGTTGAAGCCGGTGAGCCTCATGTTCATGGCTTCCGGAGGCGCGCCAATCACCTGCTGCTTCTGCGCAAAGGCACCGCTGCTGCACGCGAGAACAACGAGGCATGCAGCGAGTTGGACGCGACCGATCATGAAGCCTCCCGGAACCAATCTTCGTTGGTTGAGAGGGAAGGCTAACACGGCCGTTTGCGCGTGCCAAAGTCACGATTCCTCCGTCGTCATTCCGGGCGGCGAAGCGCGACCCCCGGTGCGCAACTGCGCACCTGAGAATCTCGAGATTCCGGATCACCGCTGCGCGGTTTCCGGAATGACGACATGGGTTGACATGCAACCGTTAGGTTGCATATTATGTCGGCCATGGACGAGGTCTTCAAGGCGCTTGCCGACGCTTCCAGGCGGTCGCTGCTGGACAGGCTTCACGCCGAGAACGGGCAGACGCTGAACGAACTCTGCGAGGGCCTGGAGATGACGCGCCAGGCCGTCACGAAGCACCTTGCGATTCTCGAAGACGCCAATTTGATCACCACGATCAGGCATGGCCGCGAGAAGCTGCACTATCTCAACCCCGTGCCGATCCACCAGATCGGCGAACGCTGGATCAAGAAGTTCGAGCGCAGCAAGCTCGCCGCGCTCAGCGAGTTGAAACGTCAACTGGAGAAGCGTGATGAGTAAGCCGCAATTCGATCAGTTCAAGCCGCTGACGGTCTACACCATCTACATCGCCTCGACGCCGGAGAGGGTGTGGGAGGCGCTGACGAATGCGGAGTTCAGCCGCAAATACTTTTCCGGCTTTGCGGTGGAAATGGAGCCGAGGCTTGGTGGCGCCTTCATCATCCGCGCGCCCGACGGTTCAAACCATATCACCGGCGAAGTGCTCGAACACGATCCGCCGAACCGGCTGACGGTGAGCTGGAACGTCAACTGGCCGGATCTCGTCGAAAAGCTCGGCACCACACTCGTCACCTACGAGATCGCGCAAGCAGGCGAGGCCGTCCGCCTCACCATGAGCGAACGTCACGACCGCCCACTCAGCGACGACATCCTCTCCGGCGGCCGCACCGGCTGGCCCGCGATCCTGTCGGGATTAAAGAGCCTGCTGGAGACCGGCAAGGCCCCGCAGATCAAGATGGCCCCGCCGGTCAAGATGCTGGAGGCGCTGAAGGCGATGGGGATCAAGGTGCCATCTTAGTTGTCGTCCTGGACAAGCGGAGGGCAGATCCAGGACCCATTACCCCAGGGAGAGGTTTGGCGAAGACTCGTGGTTACCTGCTTTGCGCGACAACTCTTCCCTGGGGTAACGGGTCCTGGCTTTCGCCAGGACGACGGTGGGGGCCTTCGCCGCGGCGACGGCTTACACCGGCGCCACCAGCCTGCGATACAGATGCCACGTCGCATGGCCGAGCACGGGCAGCGTGACGATCAAGCCCAGGAAATACGGCAGCGCCGACACAATCAACAGCATCACGATCACGGCGGCCCAGCCGATCATCGGGATGGGGCTCGTGACTACGGCCCGCACGCTCGTCACCATGGCGGTGACGAAGTCGACCTCGCGATCGAGCAGCAGCGGAAACGACACCACCGTCAGCGAGAACAGGAGCAGCGACAGCACGGCGCCAACCGCGTTGCCGATGAGGAGGAAAGTCAGGCCTTCATTGGTGGTCAGCACCACCGTCAGGAATTCCTGGAAGCTCGAGAACGAGGCGTGCAGGCCCAGGATCAGCGCGATCAGGAGCCGCACCTGATACATCCAGATCACGAACACGAATAGCGTGACGAAGGCCATCCAGCCGATCTCGCTGCGCGAGCGCACCGCCGACCAGATCGCACCGAAGGAGACCGGCTCGCCGCGCTCGCGGCGCCGGCTCACCTCATAGAGCCCGATCGCGACGAAGGGACCGATCAGTGCAAAGCCGGCAGCCAGGGGATAGGCGAGATAGACCATGCCGAAGGCGGTGAGGCAGAGCACGATGGTGATGCCGCCCACAGCGTAGAGCGCGCCGAAGGTGAGGCCATAGATCGGCAGCGCCTGGAAGTCGCGCAGGCCTTCGACCAGCGCCTCCGCGATATCGGTCGCCGCGACAGGGCGCACCACCGGATCGACTTTGCCCGAGATGGACATGGCTTCCTCCCAACTCTCGCACGATCTTTCGTCGCGCACCGGTCGATGTTAGCGCTCTCGCGTTCCCCGTGCACGTGCGAGTTCGCGTCGGGCGACGGGACGGCGAAGGCTGCGCCAGAGGCTCCCTCGTCAGGCCGCCCTGCAACCTCCGCGGCTCGAAATCTTTGTTCTTCCGTACGATTTTCCAGCCGATCCCTATGGACGGGACAGACGATGGTGCCGCAAATTGCCCCTCCCGAACGAGGATGTGCAATTCACGGACGCCCAAACGATGAAATTGCGTACCCGGTTACTGTTCCTCGTGATCGCGGCCATGCTGGTGCCGGCGACCCTCGTCGGCCTACGCTTCGTACAGAACCGGACCAGCGAAATCGATGCGGCCCTGGCCAATCTGGCCGCGACGGCGGATGACATTGCCAGCGATCTGGACGAGAAGATCCAGGGCACCGCCCAGCTTCACTACGGCCTGGCGCGCGCCCGCGACCTCGACACGCGCGACAAGGCCGCGTGCTCGGCCTTTCTGTCGGAGGTGCGCGAAGAATACCCGCAGTTCACTGGCATCCTGACTATCGATCCCGACGGCAGCCTGTTCTGCGACTCGCTGCGGACCAACCGCAGCCTCGATCTCAGGGATCGCGCCTATTTCAAACAGGCCCTGGTCTCGCATGGCGGCGTCGCGCTGGAGCCGGTGTTCGGCCGGCTCACCGGACTATCGGTGCTCCAGATCGCCTATCCCGTGCGGTCGGACGGGGGCGCGCTCAAATTCATCCTGCTCGCCTCGTTCAACCTGCGCAAATTCGCGGAGTATCACCACAAGCGGCTGCTCACCGAGAAGGAGATCTTGCTCGTCGATCGCAAGGGCACGGTCCTGGCCGCCCTTCCCGAAGGAGGCCGGAGCGAGCCCGTCGGCGCGTCGATCGCGGGGTCCGACCTGTTCCGCTTCGCCGCAACGCCCGATCGCGACGCATTTCAGGAGGTGACGGATCGCGATGGCCGCACCCGGGTCTGGGCCGTCGCCCGCTCACCTTCGACCCGCGATATCGGTCTCGACATCCTGGTCGGACGATCCAAGGACGGACTGGTCGCCGCGGCGAACCGCCGGCTCTACGAGGACATGGCGATCCTTGCAGTCGCCTCGCTGCTGCTGCTCGCGGGCGTCTGGATGCTGGCGACGCTGAGCGTCGGGCGGCAGGTCGGGCGGCTCGCGACGATGGCGAAGAAGCTCGGCCTCGGCGATCTCAGCGCGCGCATTCCCCCTCCCCATCCGCGCGGCGAGCTGGGCGGCTTGATGACCCTGCTCAACGACACCGCGGAATCACTCCAGCAACAACGCGTCGCCATCGAAGACCTCAGCCACAAGCTCAGCCAATCCCAGAAGATGGAAGCCATGGGCCAGCTCACCGGCGGCGTGGCGCACGACTTCAACAATCTGCTGACCGTCATTTTGGGCAATTCGGAGCATCTCGCCGACCAACTGGCGGGCAACAAGGAATTGCACCGGATCGCCGGCGACATCGCGACCGCCGCCGAGCGCGGCTCCGACCTGACGCGGAGCCTGCTCGCCTTCGCGCGCAAGCAACCACTGAGGCCGCGGGAGATCGACATCGCCGAAAAAGTCCTCGGCATGGAGCAACTTTTGCGCCGGACTCTGGGCGAGCACATCGAATGCAGTTTTGCGTTCGAACCGGACTTGTGGCCGGCCAGCGTCGATCCCAGCCAATTGGCAACGGCCCTGCTCAACCTCGTGCTCAATGCGCGCGACGCGATGCCTGATGGCGGCAAGTTGACGGTCGAGGTGCGCAACAACTCGCTCGGTCAATCCGATCTCGATGTCAACGGCGAGCCGCGGCCGGGTGACTACGTCATGGTCGGCGTCACCGATAACGGCTGCGGCATGAGCGCTGAGGTGGCGAGCCGCGCGTTCGAACCGTTCTTCACCACCAAGGAGGTCGGCAAGGGGACCGGGCTCGGCCTGAGCATGGTCTACGGTTTTGCGCAGCAATCCGGCGGGTTGGTGCAGATGCAGTCCGGACCCGGGCAAGGCAGCATCGTCCGGCTGTTCTTTCCCCGTACCGAAACGCCGCCGCACGCGGAGCCGCCGCCGGCAGAGCGGAGCGTCGTATCAGACGGACACGAGACCATTCTCGTCGTCGAGGACGACGACATGGTGCGCGCCTATGTCGAGAGCGAGCTGCGAACGCTCGGCTACCGCGTGATCGCGACGTCGAACGGACCCGCAGCGCTGGAATTGCTGCGCAAGCCCGGCGACATCCATCTGCTGTTCACCGACGTGGTGATGCCCGGCGGCATGTTCGGACCGGAGCTTGCCAGGCAGGCGGTCGGCCTGCGCCCTGGTCTGAAGGTGCTTTTCACCTCCGGCTACACCCAAAATCCGGTCAAGGCGCCGGACGGCTTCGATGCCCGCATCCTGACGAAACCGTTCCGGCGGCAGGATCTTGCGGCGATGCTGCGGTCCGCTTTGTCGGCGCGGCCGCGATAACGCGCCGTGTGTCAGACGCGGAGCGAGAGCAGCACGGCGACAGCCAGGTTCGCTGCGAACAGCGTCGCGTCGATGACGAAAATCCTGAGCATCGGCCCCTTCAACACCGGCCAATAGGCCACGCCGACGCGCCCGCCGCGCATCAGGACCGGAAGATTGTAGACGAACTGGCTGAAGTGACACGCAGAGAAGAACAGGAACAACGCGAGCTGCGCGTCATTCGCCCCGAAGAAGGACGGCCTCACGGCCAGCAGATACAGCGACAACAATCCGATCGGCAGATTCATCCCGCCGAGAAACGCCACGCTGGCCTTTAGCGTCGGCGCGATCGGATTGCCGCGCTCCTCCCGGGGCACCAGGATCTTCAGCGTATTGCCCTGCGCAATGCTGAACTGGATGAAGGCGGCCACGAACCAGAGCGTGTTGAGGAAGAGAATAAAGTCCGAAAATCGCATGGCTATTTTCCGTAGAAGGCTTCGCTGCGCACGACACGGCCGGCGCGGTCAAAATCCATGAATTCGCTGGCCCGCGTGTCGCCCAATTGCCACCACACCGTCAGCCGCGCGATCGTCTCGTCCAGCTCCAGTTGAGGATTTTCAGGTCCGCACTCTCGATCGCGCCATAGGCCTTTTGCCAGTAGGCGCGAATGTTTTCGGCGCCCGCGACGACAGGCGAATCCGTCAGCTTGAGCGCCAGCGGGCTGCGCATCTCCGCGTCATCGGCGAAGTGCGAGACGACAGCGTCGATATCGACCTTGCACCAGCTCGCGCACCACGCTTCGACGAAGCCTTTGGCCGCGGCGCGGTCCATGATCGGTACGCTCATGCTTCGCCCTCCCCGGCGTGATGGGAGTCAAGGTGGCACAGCCTCATCCTCACGTCAACTGTATTGACCTTAGGTTAGTTGTTGTCGGCGATCGCTCCCATGACGGCCATCCACGCCGCGGTGCCGGGCTCGCCGACCCGATCGAAGGCCTCACGCAAGACCTTGCGCTCATAGCCGGATGCGCGCTGCTCGATGCGCTGCCCCTCCTGCGTCAGCCGCAGCAACTTGGAGCGATGCTGCTCCGGCGACCGCTTCGAGGTCAGGAGTTTTCGCTCGAGCAGCAGGTTGAGCGGCCGGTTCAGGGCCTGCTTGGAAATGCCGAGGACGTCGATCAGCGCACCGATCGAAATATCGGGCTGCCGCGCGACGACATAGAGAATGCGATGATGGGGACGCGACAGCTCGAGCGTGGCGAGATATTCGTCAGCCGCCAGCGTCATGCCGCGCCAGCCGTAATACATCAGCTCCAGCGCACCATCCAGATCGTGGAGCTTCCTGAGCGAGGCGCGGTGCAGGCCCGCGGCGGGAGAGGCTTTCTTCGGCATTCTCGTGACTGCGTCGAATTCAGGGGAAGACGGAAAGCTACCCTAACGCCCGCAGCTCCCTTCGCAACACCTTGCCGGTCGCGGTCATCGGCAGCGTCTCGGCGAATTGCACGAAGCGCGGATATTCGTGGGCGGCGAGCTGCACCTTGACGAACTCCTGGATCTCGCGCGCGAGCTTGTCATCGGGCACAGAGCCCGGGCGGAGCACGATCCAGGCCTTGATCGATTCGGTGCGGATCGGATCGGGGATGCCGACCACCGCCGCCATCGCCACGGACGGATGCTTCATCAGGGTATGCTCGATCTCGGATGGGCCGACGCGATAGCCGGCTGTCGTGATGACGTCGTCCTCGCGGCTGACGTACCAGAAATAACCGTCTTCATCCTGCACGCCGAGATCGCCGGTCAGCAGGAATTCGCCGGCAAACTTTTTCGCCGTCGCATCCGGATTGCGCCAGTATTCGATCATGGTGCACGGGCATGGCTGGCGCACGCCGATGATGCCGCGCTGGCCGCGGGGCTGCTCCTCGCCCTTGTCGTTGACGATACGCACGTCGAAGCCGGGCGTCGCGCGGCCCATCGATCCGGGGCGGATCGGAAACAGGTTGGAGTTGCTGCCGATCACCAGATTGCACTCGGTCTGGCCGAACACCTCATGGGCGTCGATGCCGAACGTTTCGCGGACCCAGCCGAGCAACTCGCCGCCGAGCGATTCACCGCCGGTAAAGATGCTGCGCAGCCTGACGCCGGGATTTTTGACCCCGGTCTGCCGCATCAGCTTCAGCGCGGTCGGCGGCAGGAAGACGTTGCGCACGCCGAGATCAGCCATCATCTGCATCGCCGCCTGCGGCTCGAACTTTCGGGCGCGATGGCCGACCAGCGGAATGCCGTGATACCAGAACGCGAAGAGAGCGTTGACGAGCCCGCCGATCCAGGCCCAATCCGCCGGCGTCCACATGAGATCGCCGGGACGCGGCAGGAAGTTGTGGCACATCTCGACGTTGGGCAGATGCCCGAGCACGACGCGGTGCGCATGCAGCGCGCCCTTGGGATTACCCGTGGTGCCCGAGGTGTAGATGATCAGCGCGGGATCGTCGGCGGAGGTGTCGACCAGCTCGAAGTCGGACGATGCCGATTTCACCGAAGCCCAGAACGATTTCGTGCCCGCCGGCGCGCGCTCGCCGACGACGTAGACCGTCTTCAAGTCAGGCAGGCGATCGCGGATTTTTGCGAGCTTTTCCCAGCCGCCTTCGTCGGTGACGATGGCCCTGGCCTGCGAGTTCGCCAGCCGGAACTCCAGCGCGTCCTCGCCGAACAGCGCGAATAGCGGGATCGAGATCAGGCCGGAGCGGAACGCGGCCATATGCGCGATCGGCAATTCCAGCGATTGCGACAGGAACACCGCGATGCGATCGCCGCGCTGCAGCCCATCCGCCTTCAGCACATTGGCGAAACGGCGCGACATCTCCGCAACCTCGTCGAACGAGGTGCGGGTCAAATCCCCGTTCTCGCCGACATAGATCAGCGCGAGGCGCCCACTGCCGTCGGCGTGGCGGTCGCAGCAGGCCTCCGCCATGTTGAAGCGCGCCGGAATGTCCCAGCGGAAATTGCGGGTGAGTTCATCGTAGGTTTTGGCTTCGGTGAGCATGGTTTTGGCGTTTCCCGGCTTCTTGTTATTGCCCAGTCTAAAGCCGTGCATGCTCCGGACAAGCCCCGCGGTGTCATTCCGGGGCGATGCGCAGCATCGAGCCCGGAATCCATTGTGCGGCGTTTCCTGCGGCCCGATGGATTCCGGGTTCGCCCTTCGGGCGCCCCGGAATGACGGCGGTTAGCTACCGCAGCGTCCGGAAAAACTTCCTGACGTCACCGACGAACAGCTCCGGCTGCTCGAACGCGGCAAAATGTCCGCCCTTCTCCATCTCGCTCCAATGCGTGATGTCCAGAAAGTTCGGCTCCATCCAGCGCCGCACCGGCGTGATGATCTCCTTGGGGAATACCGCAACGCCCGTGGGGACGCTCACCTTGGGCCTCGAACGCCGGTTGCCAAAGCTTTCCCAATAGAGCCGCGCCGAGGAGGCCGCCGTCTCCGTCGCCCAATAGAGCATGACGTTGTCGAGCAGTTCGTCCTTGGTAAAAATGTTTTCGGGATGGCCGTTGCAATCGGTCCACGCCCAGAACTTTTCCAGGATCCACGCGGCCTGCCCGCTCGGCGAATCCGTCAGGCCGTAGCCGAGCGTCTGCGGCCGCGTCGACTGCTGTTTGGAGTAACCGGAGTCGTGGTCGGCATAGTACTTGGCGCCGGCAAGCGCCCGTTTCTCTTCCGCCGTCGGCTCACCCTCGACCTTGGGCGCCGTGCTGAACGCGAGCGTGATGTGGATGCCGGCGCAATGCGCAGGATCCTGCGCACCGAGCGAGGTCGTCACGGCAGAGCCCCAATCGCCGCCTTGCGCGCCATAACGCGCATAGCCAAGGCGATCCATCAGCTGGGCCCAGGTCGCCGCGATGCGATCGACGCCCCAGCCGGTGGTCATGGGTTTGGCCGAGAAGCCGAAGCCAGGTAGCGAGGGGCAGATGACATGGAACGCATCGGCAGCGTTGCCGCCATGCGCGGCCGGATCGACCAGCGGCTCGATCACCTTGTGAAATTCAACGACCGAGCCCGGCCAGCCATGAGTGATGATCAGCGGCAGCGCCGACGGCTCCTTCGAGCGCACATGCAAAAAGTGGATGTCGAGCCCGTCGATTTCGGTCGTGAACTGCGCAAAGCGATTGAGTTTTGCCTCACGCGCGCGCCAGTCGTACTCCGTCTCCCAGTAACGGCAAATGTCCTGGATCCATTTCAGCGGCGCGCCCTGGCTCCAGTCATCGACCAGCTCCGCCTCCGGCCAGCGCGTGCGCGCAAGGCGCGATTTGAGATCGGTGAGGACGGCGTCGCTGATGGCGATGCGGAATGGATTGATGGCGCTGGTCATCGGTTGCCTCCCCTTCGTCATTCCGGGGCGCGCGAAGCGCGAGCCCGGAATCCATTTCTCAGCAGAACTGGCGGCGCGATGGATTCCGGGTTCGACGCTTCGCGTCGCCCCCATTGCGCAATTGCGCAATGGGGAATGACGACTAGCCCGTCAGCGCGGCCTTCACGAGGCCGCTGGCTTTGCCAAAATCCATCTGTCCCGCGTACTTCGTCTTCAGCGCCGCGATGACCTTGCCCATGTCCTTCATGCCGGCCGCACCGGTCTCGGCGATGACAGCTGATATCGCCGTCTTCACCTCGTCGTCGGACATCTGCTTCGGCAGGTAGGCCGAGATCACCGCGATCTCCTCGCGCTCCTGGGCCGCGAGCTCGGCGCGGCCGCCCTTGTCGTAGAGCTCGACCGATTCCTGGCGCTGCTTGATCATCTTCTGCAGCACGCCGAGAAGATCGGCATCCGTCAGCGGCGGCTTGCCCTCCCCGCGCGCGGCGATGTCGGCGTTCTTGATGGTCGAGTTGACCATGCGCAGCGTGGAGAGCTTGCGCTCGTCCTTCGCCTTCATGGCTTCCTTGACCGCATTGTTGATGTCGTCGCGCATCATGGTCGTGTTCCCTTCGGCTATATTGCTGATGATCTAGGCCGTTCGCAGCGCTGAGACAACTAGCTCTCGAGCCATTCAACCAGCGCCCGCGTGGTCGCTTCGGGCTGTTCGGGCTGCGGCAGGTGCCCGCAGCGCTCGAGGATCACGAGCCTCGCGCCGGCGATGCCCTCGGCCATCTCCTTCGAGAGCGTGTTCGGAATGGTGTTGTCGGCATCGCCCGTCAGCACCAGCGTCGGGCATGTGATTGTGGCCAGCGTCGGACGCGAGTCCACCCGCGCGATGATCGCGGTCTGCTGCCGGAGATAGGCCTCGACGCCGACATCCTCGTCCTGCGCATGCACAAGCCGCAGGATCTCGGCGTCATCGCGCCGCGACGGATGTACGAGCTCGGGAAAACTCTCCTCGCGAACGGCGCGGAGCTCGCCGCGCCGTGCGCGCTCCATCTGGGCACGACGGCGCGCGGTCGCCTCCGGCGTATCCGGCCGAGCCTGCGTGTTGATCAGCGCGAGCCTGGTCACGCGCTCGGGCGCCTGCCGCATGATCTCGAAGGCGATGTAGCCGCCCATGGAATGCCCCGCGAGCGCAAAGCGCGGCGGCGCCTCGGCGAGGATACGGCGCGCGATCGCCGCGATGCTGTCGTCGCGGATGTGGTTGGCGACCATGACGGAGCCGAAACGCCACAGCGCAGGCATCACAGGCGCATAGATCCGGGCCGAGGACGCCAGCCCCGGAACCAGCACAATCGGGGTCGTCCGGTCCATTATTGCCTCGCAAGCCTCTGAATTTGCCGGAAATTAGCCGGCGGAGCTTACGGGCCCGAGGGGGCCTGTCAAATATGCAAAAACGCATGTGAATCCGCACCCTTCCGCTTTGACGGCAGCGCCTGCGGGCTCTATGAAGCGGGCTCATGACACAACATGAAAACGATCCCGCCTGGCCGGACCATAAACCGACCGCGCTCCTCGTGCTTGCCGACGGCACGGTGCTCGAAGGCTTTGGCCTTGGCGCCGAAGGCCAGGCAGTGGGCGAAGTCTGCTTCAACACCGCGATGACAGGTTATGAGGAGATCTTGACCGATCCCTCCTATGCCGGGCAGCTCATCACCTTCACCTTCCCGCATATCGGCAATGTCGGTACCAACGAGGAAGACATCGAGACGGTGAACATGGCCGCCACGCCCGGCGCGCGTGGCGTGATCTTGCGCACCGCCATCACCGATGCCTCGAACTACCGCGCAACCAAGCACCTCGACGCCTGGCTCAAGGCACGTGGCATCATCGGCCTCTCCGGCATCGACACCCGCGCACTGACCGCGCTGATCCGCAGCAAGGGCATGCCCAACGCCGTGATCGCGCATTCAAAGAAGGGCGAGTTCGACCTGCACGGGCTGAAGGAAGAGGCGCGTGAGTGGCCGGGACTCGAGGGCATGGACCTCGTGCCGATGGTCACCTCCGCCCAGCGCTTCAACTGGGACGAGACGCCCTGGGTGTGGAACGAAGGCTTTGGCCGGCAAGAGAAGCCCGAATTCAACGTCGTCGCCGTCGACTACGGCATCAAGCGCAACATTTTGCGCCTGCTCGCCGGCGTCGGCTGCAAGGTGACGGTGGTGCCGGCCACGACATCCGCCGAGGACATTCTGGCGATGAAGCCCGACGGCGTGTTCCTGTCCAACGGCCCGGGCGATCCGGCCGCAACCGGCAAATACGCCGTGCCCGTGATCCAGCAGGTCATCAAGTCGGGCACGCCGACATTTGGAATCTGCTTAGGCCATCAGATGCTCGGGCTCGCGGTCGGCGCCAAGACCAAGAAGATGCATCAGGGCCATCACGGCGCCAATCATCCCGTCAAGGACGAGACCACCGGCAAGGTCGAGATCACCTCGATGAACCACGGCTTTGCCGTGGACGAGACGACGCTGCCGAAAGGTGCGACGCAGACCCACATCTCGCTGTTCGACGGCTCCAATTGCGGCATCCAGCTCGACGGCAAGCCGGTGTTCTCGGTGCAGTACCATCCCGAGGCCTCGCCCGGCCCGCGTGACTCGCACTATCTGTTCCAGCGCTTTGCCGATCTGATGCGCGAGCGGAAGCGGGCTTAGGCCCGCTGCGCTTGCGTAGCTCACGGACGCATGAACATGAAATCCGTGTCGGGATCGCAGTTCTCGGCAATGAAGCGCAGCTCCGCCTGAATGTCGGCGACCGACCTCGTCTCCAGATATTTGGAGATGACGAGATTGAGCAGCGCGCGGCAGACCGGCTCATATCCCACACCGCTCGTTTCTGCCTCGTCCACGGCCGCGGAAAAGTGGCGCTGCGCAATGTCAGAAGCGTTCATGGCGTTCCGTTCCCTTCGCTTCGGTTTGCGTGCCCCCGAATTGCCCGCTACGCCTTGATCTCGGTCAAGGCGAGGAACAAGGTCGCCTGTGCCGTCTTGATCTCCGATACACTGCGACTGGGAGCCCCGCCATGTCCGTCGTCCGCGACAATGCCGAGCCGCTTGCGATCGTCTTTGGGGATGACGGGGTCGTGCCGAACAACATCCTTCCCTTCCTGGTCTATCAAGGCGTCGTGAAGCTCGATCCAGAGCGCCCCGAAGAAACCGTCGAAGGCGTATTCGGCCGAAACGGGTGGGGCGGCATGTGGCGCAACGGCGTCTATGATTTTCTGCACTACCATTCGACCGTGCATGAAGTGCTCGGCGTCGCGCGCGGCCGCGCCCGCGTGCGCTTCGGCGGCGATCATGGCCAGGTGCTGGAGATTGCGGCCGGCGACGTCGCGATCCTGCCCGCAGGCACCGGGCATCAGCTCGTCTCCGCCGATGACGATTTTTGCGTGATCGGCGCCTATCCGCCGGGATCGAAAATGGAGGTGACGCGCGCGACGCCGGAGAATCACGCGAAGGCGCTGCAAACGATTCCCGCGGTGGTTGTGCCGGCGTCCGATCCGGTGATGGGCAAGGACGGACCGCTGGTCAAATTGTGGAAACGGCGCTGACGTTTCCAGACTTCCGCGCATAATCATCTTCACGCAATCGCGACATCTTCGCGCCTTGACTTCATCGACCTCCGATAGATAATCGCTGAGGTTGTATTTCCTTATTTTTATTTGCTTTTTCCCAAGCACCTTTTCTCAGCACCATTGGAGTCGATCATGATGTTCTCAAGCCGTTGCCGCTGCATCAACTGCATCACCCCGCCCCACGTCCTCGAGAAGCTCCTCAACAACACCGACAGCCGCATTCGCGATGCCGCGTTACGCACGTTGGTGTCGACGTCGCGGCTGCGCGGCGAGCGCAAGATCCGCGGGCTCGTTGCGGCCGCGGCCGCCCCTTCGTCGCACGGACGGCGGACGATCTCGGATTGCGGCAATTCCACCCTGCTCGGTTCGGCAACGGTTGCCCGGACCGAGGACGGCCCGAAGTCAAAGGACGACAGCGTCAACCGGGCCTTCGAGGGCCTCGGTGACACGCGCGACTTCTACCAGCAGGTCTTCGACCGCGACTCGATCGACGGGCAAGGCATGCGCCTCAACGGCTTCGTCCACTATAGCGATGCCTACAACAACGCGTTCTGGGACGGCACCGAGATGGTGTTCGGCGACGGAGACGGCATTCTCTTCACCGACTTCACCAAGTCGATCGACGTGATCGGCCACGAGTTGACCCACGGCGTCACCGAACAGGCCGCAGGCCTCCTCTATCACAATCAGTCGGGCGCGCTGAACGAGTCGATGTCCGACGTGTTCGGCTCGCTGGTCAAGCAATGGGTGAAGAAGCAATCGGCCGACCAGGCCGACTGGCTGATCGGCGCCGAAGTGTTCACGCCCGACATCGGCGCGGATGCGTTGCGCTCGATGAAGGAGCCGGGCAAGGCCTACAACAATCCGACGCTCGGCAAGGACCCGCAGCCCGACCATATGCGGAAATACGTCAACCTGCCCGACACCGATAACGGCGACAATGGCGGTGTGCACATCAACTCAGGCATTCCCAACAAGGCCTTCTACCTGACCTCGATCGGCATCGGCGGATTTGCGTGGGAAGCGCCGGGACACATTTGGTACGCCTCGCTTCTTGCGTCGAACCAGAACACGAACTTCCAGGAGTTCGCCGATACCACCTACCTCAAGGCAGGCCAGCTCTACGGCGCACAGAGCGCCGAGCAACAGGCGGTCGTTGCGGCATGGAAGGAGGTCGGCCTTCCGATCAGCGGCGTTCGCTCGCTGGCCGGAACCACCAGCCGCATGCGCCGCGCACCGGCCATGGTGACAAACGGCCATGATGATGCGGCCGATGTCGCACACAAGATCGCCGAGCTGTCCAGCCAGCTCACGGCGCTCTCGCGGACGCTGGAAGGCATGCAGCAGGGCCGGCCGCACTAGCCAGCCTCATCGAAGCGCGGCCGCCGGTGACTTGACGGCCGCACTTCGATAGACTGCCGACCATGAAGATCAGCCTGGCTCAGCACGGCGGTCAGGGTGCGGGAGTTTTCCTCCAGCGCCCGCCGCTTGTCGTCGATTCCGCCACACTCGATCCTGCAAAGGCCAAGGAGCTTGGCGAACTGGCCGCAGCGGCCATCGCGGCTGGCTCCTCGCCACCGCCGCCCGCAAAGTTGCGCGACCCGATGTCCTACACGATTTCGATCCAGGACAACGGCCGCGACACCGTGCTCAAGGGCGCGGACACGGTCATGTCGCCGGAATTCGCAAACCTGCTGGCGTGGTTGCAGCGCCATTCCCGATCGTCATGACCTGACGGCCGCTTGCCGGCGAGGAGCGGCTCACGCTGCGTTGCTGCCTTCCTGGCGGCTCGCCTCGAACAGGAACCAGGTTCGGCGCTCGGTCTCATCGATGAACACTTCGAGCAGCGCGGCGGTGCCGGTGTCGTCGTGCTCCTCGCAGAGCTTGTGGGCTTTGCGCATGGCAGCGGCCATGTGCTTGTTGTCCTCCATCAGCTCGCGCAGCATGTCGCGCGGCGGGACGTAATCCTCGTTGTTGTCCTGGATGGTCTGCAGCTTGCCGATCTGGCCGATCGACTTCAGCGTCGCGCCGCCGAGCTTGCGGACGCGCTCGGCGAGCTGGTCGGTGGTGGCGAAGATCGCGTCCGACTGCTCGTCCAGCATCAGATGGTAGTCGCGGAAATGCCGGCCGCTGACATGCCAGTGGAAATTCTTGGTTTTCAGGTACAGCGCGAAGGCGTCCGCCAGCAGCACGTTGAGCGCCTCCGAGATCTTGTTGACCGCCGCCGGCTCCAGATCGGTGGGGGTATCGAGATCGGGGGACATTTTATCTGACTTGGTCTCTGACTTGGCTTTGCTCACGGGAACCTTCCTGTTAGGACCGGACATTGACGGCGCGCCGTCGACACCCCTTAACGCGGGCGATCAGCCGCAGTTCCTGCCCAGGAACTGGCTTTGCCGGGACCCTTGAGTGCCATGGACGACTGGATCGACTATTACGATTCCACGCATACGATTTATGTCAGCAAGCTGCATCGGGACCTGCATTTCCAGATCATCGCGCGCGACATCATCGGCTACATCTCGTCACCGGACGCGACCGTGCTCGACTATGCCTGCGGCGAGGCGCTGTCGGCGAACCAGGTGGCAGCGGCCTGCGGCAAGCTGATCCTGGCGGAGCCCGCGCCCGGCGTGCGCGGCCGCCTGATCTCGCGCTTTGCGCCGAACACGAAAATCCGCGTCCGCTCGCTCGACGACGTCAGGAAGATGACGGAGCAGTCGATCGACCTCGTCGTGATGAACTCGGTCGCGCAATACATGACGCCGGAAGAGCTCGATTCCGCCTTCACGACCATCCGCCGGCTGCTCAAGCCGTCCGGAAAGCTCGTGCTCGGCGACGTGCTGCAGCCGGAAGTCGGCATGTTCAGGGACGTCATGGCGCTGCTCTCCTTCGGCGCGCGCCACGGTTTTCTCAAGGACGCGCTGATCGGGTTGGTCTCGACGGCCCTCAGCGATTACCGGCACCTGCGCTCGCGCGTCGGGCTGCAGCGCTACAGCGAGGCCGAAATCATCGCAAAACTCGCCGCCGCCGGTTTTTCGGCGCAGCGAGCCCACACCAATATCGGGCACAATCGCTGGCGCATGACCTTCATCGCCCGGCCGCCCATGGTGCGCTGAGTTCGCTGGCTGCGTTAAGCATAAGAACCGGCTGAGGTGGCTTGTCGCAGCCCGATCGGGCAATGATCGGGACGGCCCGGTGGCGGAAGCGTCAACGCGGGGACGGTGCATCGTCCTTTATCCTGGTTCAAATCCAGGCCGGGTCTCCAGCCTTCGCTGCCAACGCAGCTTCGGCTCGGCAAGCCAGCCGCCCCCGTCTCAAAACAGTCCAGACCAGCCAAAATTGCCGGTTGATGGGTGTTTTTCGGGGTTTCGCCGCCCCGAAATCTGGTCTAAGACCCACCCGCGCGCGAGGGAGACCCCCGCGCTCTCGGCTTAGGGGACGCGCGGCAAGCGCGCCCTTTTTTTGTGCCCAGAATTCAGCCCGCGAGAGTTGATGCCCAAACGTACAGACATCTCCACCATCCTGATCATCGGCGCCGGTCCCATCGTGATCGGCCAGGCCTGCGAATTCGACTATTCGGGCACCCAGGCCGTGAAAACGCTGAAGGAAGAGGGCTACCGGATCGTCCTGGTCAATTCCAACCCGGCCACGATCATGACCGACCCGGAATTGGCCGATGCGACCTATATCGAGCCGATCACCCCGGAAATCGTCGCAAAGATCATCGAGAAGGAACGCCACGTCATATCAGGCGGCTTCGCGCTGTTGCCGACCATGGGCGGGCAGACCGCGCTGAACTGCGCGCTGTCGCTGCGCCGGCAGGGCACGCTGGACAAGTTCGACGTCGAGATGATCGGCGCCACCGCCGACGCCATCGACAAGGCGGAAGACCGCCAGCTCTTCCGCGAAGCCATGACAAAGATCGGGCTCGAGACCCCGAAGTCGCGGCTCGCCAACGCGTCCGCCTTGAAGAAGTCGTTCCGCGACAAATACCTCGCCGAACGCGAAAAGCTCTCCGGCGCCGCGCTCGAAGAGCATGAGCGGCAGTGGACGCTGGGCGAGAGCGAGCGCCGCAAGCGCTACCAGGAATATGCATTCGGCCAGGCCATGATGGCGCTGTCCGAGATCGGCCTGCCCGCGATCATCCGCCCCTCCTTCACCATGGGCGGCACCGGCGGCGGCATCGCCTACAACAAGGAAGAGTTTCTCGACATCATCGAGCGCGGTCTCGATGCGTCTCCCACCAACGAAGTGCTGATCGAAGAATCCGTACTCGGCTGGAAGGAGTACGAGATGGAGGTGGTGCGCGACAAGAAGGACAATTGCATCATCGTCTGCTCGATCGAGAACCTCGATCCGATGGGCGTGCACACCGGCGATTCCATCACGGTCGCGCCGGCGCTGACGCTCACCGACAAGGAATACCAGATCATGCGCGACGCCTCGCTGGCGGTGCTGCGCGAGATCGGGGTCGAGACCGGCGGCTCCAACGTGCAGTTCGGCGTCAATCCGGACGACGGCCGCATGGTCGTCATCGAGATGAATCCGCGCGTGTCGCGCTCCTCCGCGCTGGCCTCGAAGGCCACCGGCTTCCCGATCGCAAAGGTCGCGGCCAAGCTCGCGGTCGGCTACACGCTCGACGAGATCGCCAACGACATCACCGGCGGCGCGACGCCGGCCTCGTTCGAGCCGACGATTGACTACGTCGTCACAAAGGTGCCGCGCTTTGCGTTCGAGAAATTCCCCGGCGCCTCCCATACGCTGACGACCTCGATGAAGTCGGTCGGCGAGGTCATGGCGATCGGCCGCACTTTCCAGGAGAGCCTGCAGAAGGCGCTGCGTGGGCTCGAGACCGGCCTCACCGGCCTCGACGAGATCGAGATCGAGGGTCTCGGCCGCGACGACGACAAGAACGCGATCCGCGCTGCGCTCGGCACGCCGACGCCGAACCGCCTGCTCCAGGTCGCACAAGCCATGCGGCTCGGCTGGTCCAACGAGGACATCTTCAACTCCTGCAAGATCGATCCGTGGTTCCTCGGCGAGATGCGCGGCATCGTCGACATGGAGGAGAAGGTTCGCAAGCACGGCCTGCCGACCAACGCCTTCGGCATGCGCACACTCAAGAGCATGGGCTTTTCGGACGCACGACTTGCGGTGCTGGCGCAGATCACGGAAGCCGACGTCACAGCGAAGCGCCACGCACTCGACGTGCGCCCGGTCTACAAGCGCATCGACACCTGCGCGGCCGAATTCGCCTCCCCCACCGCCTACATGTATTCGACCTATGAGGCGCCGTTCGCGGGCGCGCCCGCCGACGAGAGCATGCCGTCGGACAAGAAGAAGGTCATCATCCTCGGCGGCGGTCCGAACCGCATCGGCCAGGGCATCGAGTTCGATTATTGCTGCTGTCACGCCTGCTTCGCGCTGCATGACGCCGGCTATGAATCCATCATGGTCAACTGCAACCCGGAAACGGTGTCGACCGACTACGACACCGCCGACCGGCTCTATTTTGAGCCGCTCACCGCCGAGGACGTGCTGGAGATCATCGCCAAGGAGCGCAGCAAGGGCACGCTGCACGGCGTGATCGTACAGTTCGGCGGCCAGACCCCGCTGAAGCTCGCGCGTGCGCTCGAAGCCGCCGAAGTACCCATCCTCGGCACCTCGCCCGACGCGATCGACCTCGCCGAAGACCGCGACCGCTTCAAGCGCGTGCTCGACAAGCTGCGGCTGAAGCAGCCCAAGAACGGCATCGCCTATTCGGTCGAGCAGGCGCGCCTGGTTTCCGCCGATCTCGGCCTGCCACTGGTGGTGCGCCCGTCCTACGTGCTTGGCGGCCGCGCAATGCAGATCATCCGCGAGGAGAACCAGCTCAACGACTATCTGCTCGGCACCCTGCCGGAGCTGGTGCCGGCCGACGTCAAGGCGCGCTACCCCAACGACAAGACCGGGCAGATCAACACGGTGCTCGGCAAGAACCCGCTGCTGTTCGACCGCTATCTCTCCGACGCGACCGAGATCGACGTCGACTGCCTCTCCGACGGCAAGGACACCTTCATCGTCGGCATCATGGAGCACATCGAGGAAGCCGGCATCCATTCGGGCGACAGCGCCTGCTCGCTGCCGCCGCACTCCCTCGACGCCGCCATGATCGCGGAATTGAAGCGGCAGACCCGCGAGCTCGCGCTCGGGCTCGACGTCGTCGGCCTGATGAACGTGCAGTATGCGATTAAGGACGGCGAGATCTACGTGCTCGAAGTCAATCCGCGCGCCTCGCGCACGGTGCCGTTCGTCGCCAAGGTCGTCGGCACGCCGGTCGCGAAGATCGCGGCGCGCATCATGGCCGGCGAAAAACTCGCCGACTTCAAGCTCAGGGACGCCAGCCTCAAGCATGTCGGCGTCAAGGAATCGGTGTTTCCGTTCGCGCGTTTTCCCGGCGTCGACACCGTGCTGGGCCCCGAGATGCGCTCGACCGGCGAGGTCATGGGCATCGACCGCTCCTTTGCGGTGGCGTTCGCCAAGAGCCAGCTCGGCGGCGGTACGCGGGTCCCGGGCAAGGGCACGGTGTTCGTGTCGGTGCGCGAGAGCGACAAGATCCGCATCACCGACGCCGTGCGCCAGTTGCATTCGATCGGCTTCAAGGTGCTGGCAACGTCAGGCACCCAGCGCTTCCTGGCCGATCAGGGCATCCCGACCGAGAAAGTGAACAAGGTGCTGGAGGGACGGCCGCACATCGTGGACGCCATCACCAATGGCGACGTCCAGCTCGTCTTCAACACCACCGAAGGCCCGCAGGCACTCGCCGACAGCCGTTCGCTGCGGCGGGCCGCCCTCTTGCATAAAGTGCCGTATTACACCACTCTTTCCGGGGCCGTGGCGGCCGCGCAGGGCATCCGCGCCTATCTGGGCGGGGACCTTGAGGTTAGGACCCTGCAGAGCTACTTTTCAGAAACCTGATCATTGGTGGCGGCGAAGCCTCCGCTAAGTGATTGGCAATGAAGCCACAATGGCCGGAGGAACCGTCCGGTCGTGTGGCGGTTCTGTTCCGTTGCCAAGCCCGTATCTGTCAACGTCCGGCGGCCCGTGTGTTGAGCCCCGGAAAGACCGACGAATCAAGGATTGCGGCGCCCGCCCAGCGTTTTGCGGGCGCACGATCGAAGAACGAGAGAGAAGATGGAAAAGGTTCCGATGACTTCGGCCGGATTTGCCGCGCTCGGGGAAGAATTGAAGAAGCGCCAGTCCGAGGACCGTCCGCGCATCATCGAGCATATCGCCGAGGCGCGCTCGCACGGCGACCTGTCGGAAAACGCCGAGTATCATGCCGCGAAGGAAGAGCAGTCCCACAATGAGGGCCGCATCGCCGAGCTCGAGGACAAGCTCGCGCGCGCCGATATCATCGACATCTCGAAGCTCTCCGGCGACACCATCAAGTTCGGCGCGACCGTCACGCTGGTCGACGAGGACACCGAGAAGAAGACGGTGTGGCAGATCGTCGGCGAGGTCGAGGCCGACGCCAAGAAGGGCCGCATCTCCATCACCTCGCCGCTCGCGCGCGCGCTAATCGGCAAGAAGAAGGGCTCGACCGTCGAGGTCAACGCCCCCGGCGGCGCCAAGGCCTATGAGATCACCAAGGTGGAGTGGCGCTAGTCGCTACCCGCTGAATTCATCAAAAAGGCCGCGCCCAGCGCGGCCTTTTTTGTTGCGCAATGTGTCCGACGAGGCCCCTGACCCGATTGTGAACGCCGCGTTCCTCCGTCATCCTCGCAAGCGCTGCTCACGCCTCAGAGGAGGACACGATGGACATCGATCGTCTCGCCGCGCAGTGCCAGCCCTATCTGCTCAGCCTGTTCCGCTTCATCACCGGGCTTTTGCTGTTTCAGTTCGGCGTCGCAAAACTGTTCAAGTTTCCGGTCGTCGAGATGTTCGCCGAGGTCACGCCGCTGTCGCTGTTCGGCGTCGCCGGCATGATCGAGCTCGTGCTCGGCGGGCTGTTGATGCTGGGGCTATTGACGCGGCTCGTCGCCTTCGTGCTGTCGGGCGAGATGGCGTTTGCCTATTTCATCGAGCACGCGCCGCACAGCGTCTTTCCGCTCGTCAACGACGGTACGCTGGCGATCCTGTTCTGCTTTGCGTGCCTGTATCTGGCGGCGGCGGGCGGCGGACCGATCAGCGTGGACGCGATGCGGCGGAAGTAGCTCTCTCGTCCGTCACCCTGAGGTGGCCGCTTCTTCAGCGGCCCTCGAAGGGCGACGGCCCGGCTGTTGCCTCGCGATGCTGCTACATCCCGGCCGTCCATCCTTCGAGGCTCCCCGCACGGCGCGTTGCGCCGTGTGGCTCGCACCTCAGGATGACGGAACTGACACGCTGCGCTGCGTCCGGGGCACGAGAGAGCGAGAGCGACTACCGCCGCCCCTTCACTTCCAGCGGCACCGCGGCTTCATATTTGGAGTTGTGCAGCACCAGCGATGTCCGCACGTTGCGCACATGGGGCGCGGCCGTCAGGTGCGTGACGAAGTCCTGGAAGGTCGCCATGTCGGGCGCGACGCATTTGAGGATGAAGTCGACCTCGCCCGACAGCATCCAGCATTCGCGGACCAGCGGCTCGGCGCGCACGAACTCCTCGAAGGCGCGTAAGTCCGCCTCGGCCTGGCTCGACAGGTGCACGGCGGCAAACACCGTGACGTCGAAACCGAGCTTTCGCGGGTCCAGAAGGCCGCGATAGCCCTGAATGTAGCCCTCCTCCTCCAGCGCGCGGACCCGGCGCAGGCAGGGCGGCGGCGAGATGCCGACGCGCTTGGCGAGTTCCACATTGGTGATTCGGCCGTCGGCCTGGATCTCGGCGAGAATTTTGAGGTCGATCTCGTCTAGGTTCCGCGACACGTGATTGGAACTCCTGGCCTTATGGCGGTATCGGGTGGGTTCGTCGCAATCCTCATAACCCAGTCCGGTCGAAATGCGCAATTTTATTGCGCGTGCAGCGCACAGGACTTTCGTTCCAAGGTGGAAAAATCGGAGTGATGGGCTGCAATTCTTGCATAGCTGGCTGGAAGGCTTAGATTAGCTCTGACATTTCAGCGCCTCCGCGAGGCCTTTCCAGGCACGTTCCGCGCCCGCGCTGCAACTCCCCCGAGAGAGAGGCACCTGTCGCTATGCGCGCCCCGATACATGCCAAGGTCGTCATCATCGGCTCCGGCCCCGCCGGCTACACGGCAGCGATCTACGCTGCCCGTGCGATGCTTGAGCCGATCCTGATCCAGGGCATCCAGCCGGGCGGCCAGCTCACCATCACCACCGACGTCGAGAATTATCCGGGCTTCGCCGATGTGATCCAGGGCCCGTGGCTGATGGAGCAGATGGAGAAGCAGGCGGTGCATGTCGGCACCAAGATCGTCTCCGACCTCGTCAGCAAGCTGGAGACCGCGCAGCGGCCGTTC
>NZ_PPPT01000047.1 GCF_006483445.1 Bradyrhizobium guangdongense
GGCATGACGATGTGGAAGCGTCTGCGTGCAAGCGCATGACGGGTTTGTGATCACGCTCGCGCATCGCTAGATTGGCTGCCATGACCGAATTTGCCGTTTCCGAGTTTCGCCATTCGCAGCGATATATCCGCCTGGATACGATCCTGCGGCTGCGCTGGCTGGCGGTGCTCGGCCAGCTCGCCGCCATCTTCATCGTGGCGCAGGGGCTGGAATTCAACGTCGCGATCGTGCCTTGCGTCACCATCATCGGCCTGTCCGCCGCGCTGAACCTTGCGCTGCAAACGGCTGTCAATCCGATGCAGCGGCTGGAGCCGGTGCACGCGGCAGGCCTGCTCGCGCTCAACATCGTGGAACTGGCGGGTCTGCTGTTCTTTACCGGCGGCCTGCAGAACCCGTTCTCGTTCCTGTTCCTGGCGCCGGTGCTGATCTCGGCGACCGCGCTGCCGGCGCGGCTGACCTTCGGCCTTGGGCTGCTCGCGGTCGCCTGCGCCTCGATTCTGTTCTTCTATCATCTGCCGCTGCCCTGGGATTCCGATGATCCCGTGGTGCTGCCGCCGATCTATCTGGTCGGCGTCTGGCTCTCGATCGTGCTCGCGATCGGCGTCACCAGCCTCTACTCGTTCCAGGTGACCGAAGAGGCGCGCAAGCTCGCCAACGCCCTCGCCGCAACCGAGCTGGTGCTGACGCGCGAGCAGCATCTCACCCAGCTCGACGGCTTGGCGGCCGCCGCCGCGCACGAGCTCGGCACGCCGCTCGCCACGATCTTTTTGATCTCGCGCGAGCTGGAGAAGACGGTGAAGGACCCGACGCTGGTCGGCGACCTCAAGACCCTGCGCGAGCAGACCCAGCGCTGCCGGGACATTTTGAGCAAGATCACGCAACTCTCCTCGACCGGCGCGCCGTTCGACCGGATGAAACTGTCCGAGCTGATCGAGGAGGTGGTGGCGCCGCACCGCGATTTCGGCGTCGACATCAAGGTCAGGATCGCGATCGCGGCGGCGGCGGAACCGGTCGGCTCGCGCAACCCGGCGATCCTCTATGGTGTCGGCAACATTATCGAAAATGCCGTCGATTTCGCCCGCTCCACCGTCGAGGTCAACGCATGGTGGAACAACGACACGATCGAGATCGTGATCTCCGACGACGGGCCCGGCATTCCGCCCGACCTGCTGCACCGGATCGGCGAGCCCTATCTGTCGCGGCGGCGTCCGCAGGACGATGGCGGCAGCGAACGGCGCGGCCTCGGCCTCGGCGTGTTCATCGCGCGTACGTTACTTGAACGCACCGGCGCGAAGGTGTCGTTTACCAATCGCACCTTCCCGGAGCACGGTGCTGTGGTGCAGATCGCCTGGCCCCGCGAGCGTTTTGAGGCTATCGAGACGCTTGAAGAAACAATAGGATAGTCCGCGACCTTGCGTCGCACAGCAGGGCCGATCGACTATTTGCGGCCTTGGCAGGGCACGTTTGCGACGCCATATGTAGACGCGTTGGAGAGAGGAAAAAACCTTGAACGCCATCGCCGAACTGAACGAACAAACCGATCGCTCGCTGCTCATCGTGGAAGACGACAAGCCGTTCCTGGAGCGGTTGTCGCGCGCCATGGAGACGCGCGGATTCACGGTGACCTCGTGTGACACCGTGTCCGACGGCTTGACGCAGATCGGCAAGGCCGCGCCTGCGTTTGCGGTGGTCGACTTGCGGCTCGGCGACGGCAATGGCCTCGACGTCGTCTCGGCGCTGAAGAAGAAGCGCCCCGAGGCACGCGCCATCGTGCTTACCGGTTATGGCAACATTGCCACCGCCGTCACCGCGGTGAAGATGGGTGCGATCGATTATCTCTCGAAACCCGCCGATGCCGACGACGTCGTCGCAGCGCTGCTGTCGACCGGCACCGAAAAGAGCGAGCTGCCGGCGAACCCGATGTCGGCCGACCGCGTGCGCTGGGAACACATCCAGCGCATCTACGAGATGTGCAACCGCAACGTCTCGGAGACGGCGCGCAGGCTGAACATGCACCGCCGCACGCTGCAGCGAATTCTGGCGAAGCGCGCGCCGAGGTAAGGCTCTCGTAGGGTGGGTTAGCCTAGCGATTGCGCGAAGCGCAAATCGCGGGGCGTAACCCACCTCTTTCTTCTCCGCGTCGACAGAAGTGGTGGGTTACGCCAGTGGACCGCGCTTCGCGCGGCCACGTGCTAACCCACCCTACGGCACCGCGTTCGCTGCCCCTACTCCCAAAACTCCGCATGGCCCTGTGGATCGACCAGGCGGTTGATCCGGAGTGCGGCGGCCATCGCAAACCGCACCGTCATCTGCTTGCGGGTGGTGGCGGCGAGCTTGTGCTCGGGCGCTTCGCAGGCGAGATGCGCGCCATAGGCGTCCGCAATGATCAGGCCGGTGCCTTCAGGAAAAATCTCGCAAGGAAGATCCTGCGTGAAGGCGAAGAACAGCCGGTCGCAATGGGCGCGGTAGTCCTGCCATTTCTGGTCGGCGCGGAGATCCTCGACCGAGGATTTTATCTCGACGATCCAGATCTCGCCGCGCTCGTTCAGCGCCACCAGATCGGCACGCCGGCCCGACGGCAGCGGCAATTCGCTGATGCAGGTGAAGCCGAGCGAGCGCAACAGCCGCGCCGTGCCACGCGCGACCGCCAGCGCCGTCTCGGATTGACGGCCATCGGGCGGCGGCACGAGGGCGATGTTACGGGCGGTGGAGTCCATGGGGGGAGAGTAGCCGATTCCGCTGGCCCCGTCATTCCGGGGCGCGCGGCTGCGCGAGCCCGGAATCCATAACCACAGGCGAAAATTGTGAAGCGGGACTTGTAACCACGAGTCTTCGCCAAGCTAGGCCCTGTGGCTATGGGTAGCTCGCGCTGCGCGCGCCCCCCGGGACGACAATGTGAGAATCTTTTGCTTGGCGACCCGCCAAAAATCAGCATTGTGAGCCGCATGACCCAGGAAAATGATACCCAGGCGAAGGCGGGCGCGGTCATCGTGCCCGTCACGCTGTTCGAGCAGAACTGCACCATCATCTGGAACGAGCCCAGCAAGAAGGCTGTGGTGATCGATCCCGGCGGGGACGTGCCAAAGATCCTCGACGCGATCAAGCAGACCGGCGTCACCGTGGAGAAGATCTGGCTCACGCATGGCCATATCGACCATGTCGGCGGCGCGGCCGATTTGCGCGATGCGCTGAAGGTGCCGATCGAGGGGCCGCATGTCGCCGACAAGTTTTTGCTCGACAATGTCGTGGAGAGCGGCGCGCGCTTCGGCATGACCGGCGTGCGCAATCTTGCGCCCGACCGCTGGCTCGAAGAGGGTGACACGGTCGCGATCGGCGAGCTCTCCTTCGACATCTATCACTGCCCCGGCCATTCGCCCGGCAGCGTGGTGTTCTTCAACAAGGAGTTACGTTTTGCCCATGTCGGCGACGTGCTGTTCGCGGGCTCGGTTGGACGCACCGATCTTCCCGGCGGCAGTCACGCCACGCTGATCAACTCGATCAAGACGAAACTGCTGCCGCTCGGCGACGATGTCGGCTTCATCTGCGGCCATGGCGCCGGCTCCAGCATCGGCCAGGAACGGATGACCAATCCGTTCATCACCGGCGAGATGTGATGTTAGATCGTAGGGTGGGTTAGCTCCGCGGATTGCGCGAAGCGCAAATCGCGGGGCGTAACCCACCTCTTCTCTTGCCGCGGAGACAGACGTGGTGGGTTACGCCGCGCGGCCAGCGCTTCGCGCAGCCGCACCGCTAACCCACCCTACGGTCCCGTGCTTGGTCTCGCCGTATCGAGCCCTACTCTGCGGCCTCGGTGAGCACGGGCTCGCCGAGATTGCGCTCACCCCAATCCCTGATCGCGGCGATCACGGGGACAAAGCTCTTGCCCTTGCGGGTCAGGCGATATTCGACCTTGGGCGGCACGACCGCATAATCCTTGCGGTCGATCAGGCCGCTCGCCGTCAGCGCCTTCAATTCGCGGCTGAGCACGCGCGGGGTGATTTCCGCGCTGCCGTCGGTGCCGCGTAAGAGTCCGCTCCTGATCTCGCCGTAACGGCGCGGGCCGTCCTTGAGGTCCCAGACGATCCTCAACTTGTATTTGCCGCTGATCATCTTCTGGAACGCCGCGACCGGGCATGAGCGGAGAGGTTTTGCCTTTGCCATGGCACTGCTCCTTTGTGAGCGAGGATAGGAGCAGCGCGAAAAAAGTCCATACTATCAATTTTGTCCATACTTGCAGGATGGCGCATAAAGCGCAGATGATCTCCCACAAGACGAAGGGAGCGTCACATGAAGCACTTCATGATCAAATACGAGTTCAAGACCGGCACCAGAGAGGCCTGGCACGCGGAGATCGCGCGCTTCATCAAGGCGATCGACGACGATCCCGAGCTGAAGGGCCGCATCAGCTATCGCTGCCTGAAGAACCGCGACGACGGCCACTACTTCCATCTCGCCGGCGTCGCCGACGACGCAGCGCAGAAAACCCTGCAATCGCGCGACTTCTTCAAGCACTATACGGAAATGACGCGAAAGGTCGCCGGCGGCGAGGTGACGGTGACGCCGATCGAGATGATCGACGCGACGGGGTAGTTTGAATGAATTCGGCGGCGCGCCGCCTACAACTCCGTCGTCGTCCCGGATCGGCGCGCGCTTGGGGCGCGCTTGTCCGGGACGACAGCGCATATTGCGGCTGGCTACTTCATCAATCCCGCGGCGGTGAGCGCGCGGGTGATGACGGCGCCGAGATCGAGGCCGCGCTTGCTCCCGTCTATCTTCTTCGCATCCTTCCTGGCCTTCGGTTCGGCCTCCGCCTTGCGGATCGAGCGTGCCAGATGCGGGGCCGGCGGGAGGGCCGGGGCGGGCTTCGCCGAAGATTTCGGCGCCGGCGCGGAGGCTCTGTTCCACTCGGTCAGGCCGAAGAATTTTGCGATGTGATAGGACGACGAGATGCCGGCCTCGATCAGGAAGGCGCCCTCGCTGCCGTAACGATGATCATTGTCGGCGATGCCGAGCGGCGTGCCATGCGCCATGTCGGTGATGGTGAAGGATTCGACGACGGTCTCGCCGTCCTTGTTCCACCAGGCCTGGCGTGGATAGCCGTCGACCACCGTCTCCGCCATCGCCGCCTGCGGCAGGTCGTGCAGATCGAGCCACTGCTTGACGATCTCGTTGGCATTGCCGGGATTGACGGTGCGATCGGCCGTGCCGTGCCACACCGACATCTTTGGCCAGGGGCCGCGATGAGTCGAGGCCTGGCGCACGAGATCGCCGAGCGCACGCGCGGGCCGCTCGGGCGAGTGAAACATGCCGTCGAGCGCCTGGCGCAAATTCGAGGCGACGCCGAACGGCAGGCCCGCGATCACGGCGCCGGCGGCAAAGACGTCCGGATAGGTCGCAAGCATCACCGAGGTCATCGCGCCGCCGGCGGAGAGACCGGTGATGAAGACGCGGCGTGCGTCGATGCCGTACGCCCCAACCATATGCGCGATCATCGCGCGGATCGAAGCGGCCTCGCCTTTGTCGCGCGCGACGTCATCCGGGTTGAACCAGTTGAAGCAGGTGTTGCCGTTGTTGACGCGCTGCTGCTCGGGCATCACGAGCGCAAAGCCATAGTGCTTGGCGAGCGTCGACCAGCCGGCACCGAGATCGTAGGTGGCAGCCGTCTGGCCGCAGCCATGCAGCACGACGACGAGCGCGCGCGGCTGCTGCAATTGCGGCGGCACGAACGCGAACATGCGCAGATCGCCCGGATTGGCGCCGAACGCGGTAACCTCCACCAGCGGACTGTGCAGATTGTTGCTGCGCGTCGAGACGCGCAATCCGTCCAGTCTTGGCAGACGTCTTAAGAGATCGACATTCCTGGCTAACGACACCGACAGCTCCCCCGTGGGCGACTTCCAACGTCCACCCAAAGCAAATAGTTGCTGCGGCGCAAAATAAAAAGAGTGTGTGCTGTCAGATCACCCGGGAATTCACGGGGATTAACCGAATTGCCAAAACTTCATGCATGCGCGCGACGCATCCATGTCAGAAATGCGACGCAGATCATGATTAACGTCGGAAACGAGGCGAGCGAGAGCAAGACTGCTGCACGCGATGAGTGTGCGGATTCGATGCCTGAAATCAGGATCACGCGATGACCTGACGCATTCTCGTCACATGGCTGCATTCCGCCGCGCGGGACATCCTGCGATTGCCATCGCATCCATCGGCACGTAGCTTTCAGCACCCAACGAACACAGAAAATCCAGCCGGAGAGAAACCCATGGCGCGCCTGAAATTCGGAGCCTTCCTTGCCCCGCATCACCCGATCGGGGAGCATCCGATGCTGCAGTTCCGGCGCGACCTCGACCTCGTCGAACAGCTCGACGCGCTCGGCTATGACGAGTTCTGGTGCGGCGAGCATCATTCCTCGGGCTGGGAGATGATCGCCTCGCCGGAAATGTTTCTGGCCGCGGCCGGCGAGCGCACCAAGCGCATCAAGCTCGGCACCGGCGTGGTGTCGCTGCCCTATCACCATCCCTTCAACGTCGCCCAGCGCATGGTGCAGCTCGACCACATGACCGGCGGCCGCGCCATCTTTGGCTCCGGTCCCGGCGCGCTTGCCTCCGACGCGCACACGCTCGGCATCGACCCGATGACGCAGCGCGACCGCCAGGACGAGGCGATCAGCGTGATCCGCCGGCTGTTCAACGGCGAGCGCGTCACCGCAAAGACCGACTGGTTCACCATGAACGACGCGGCGCTGCAGATCCTGCCGCTGCAGGAGGAGATGCCGTTCGTGGTGGCGTCGCAGATCTCACCCTCGGGCATGACGCTCGCGGGCAAATACGGCATCGGCATCATCTCGCTGGGCTCGATGACGACGCAGGGGTTGATGTCGCTGCAACAGCAATGGCAGTTCGCCGAGGACGCCGCCAAGAAGCACGGCACAAAAGTCAATCGCGCCGACTGGCGCGTGCTGCTCACCTTCCACATCGCCGAGACCCGCGAGCAGGCCCGCAAGGAGGCCGGCGCCGGCCTGATGCGCTGGCACAACGAATATAATGTCGGCACCTTGCAGCGGCCCGGCCTCACCGCGTTCGCCTCGCCGGACGAGGCCGTGGACAAGACCGCCTTCGTCGAGGGCGCGGCCTCCACCATCGGCACGCCCGACGATCTCGTCAAAACCATCAAGAACGTGATGCAGGTGTCCGGCGGCATCGGCGCCGTGATCGGCTTCGTGCACGACTGGGCCAATCCGGAAGCGACGCGCCGGAGCTGGGACATGGTCGCGCGCTATGTCGTGCCCGAGATCAACGGCTACATCGACGGCCTGCGCCGGTCGCAGAAATTCGTGATCGAGAACCGTGCGATCTTCGAGCGCGCAGGCCAGGCCGTGATGGCCAAGATCATGGAGAACGACAAGGCGGCCGAGGCGCTGAAGGTCACCGGACCCGGCCGCGTCGCGATTCCCGCCGTCAATGCGCCTGATCTCCAGAAGGAAGCCGCCAAGCGCGGGTAAAAGGCCAGCCGTGCGGCAACGTCGCACGGCTACGACGACCCCTCGGCCTGTGCTATGCTGACCTTGTCAGCCCAATGGGAGCGCATCCGTCATGACGATGCAGAATGTAGCCTCGCCCGCGACAAGCTTCGCGCCGATCAAGCGCAACCAGCTCACGCACATCCCGGGCGACGAGGGCTGGCCGATCATCGGCAAGACGCTGCAGGTGCTGGCCGACCCGAAGGGCCACATCGAGGCGTGCGGTGCAAAATACGGCCCGGTCTATCGCAGCCATATCTTTGGCGAGACCAGTGTGGTGCTGCTCGGGCCCGAGGCCAACGAGCTCGTGATGTTCGACCAGCAGAAAATCTTCTCGTCGACCCATGGCTGGGAGCGCGTGCTCGGGCAATTGTTCCCGCGCGGCCTGATGCTGCTCGATTTCGACGAGCACCGGCTGCATCGCAAGGCGCTGTCGGTCGCCTTCAAGTCCGGGCCGATGAAGTCCTATCTCGGCGAGCTCGACAAGGGCATCGCGGCGCGGGTTGCGCAGTGGAAGGCCAAACCCGGTACGATGCAGCTCTATCCCGCGATGAAGCAGTTGACGCTCGACCTCGCCGCGACCTCGTTCCTCGGCGCCGACATCGGGCCGGAGGTGGACGAGATCAACCGCGCCTTCGTCGACATGGTGGCGGCCGCGGTCACGCCGATCCGCTATGCCATTCCGGGCACGCAGATGGCGCGCGGCGTCGCCGGCCGCAAGCGCATCATCGCCTATTTCAAGCAGCAGATTCCGCTGCGCCGCGGCAATCACGGCGGCGACGATCTGTTCTCGCAGCTCTGCCGCGCCACCCATGAGAACGGCGCGCTGCTCTCCGAGCAGGACATCGTCGACCACATGAGCTTTTTGATGATGGCGGCGCACGACACGCTGACCTCATCCCTCACATCGTTCGTCGGCGAGCTCGCCGCGCATCCCGACTGGCAGCAGAAGCTGCGCGACGAAGTCACGGCGCTGAACCTCGAGCCCGGCGCACCGATGGGCTTTGACGACCTCGAAAAGATGCCGCTGTCGGAAATGGCCTTCAAGGAGGCGCTGCGCATCAAGCCGCCGGTGCCGTCGATGCCGCGCCGCGCGATGCGCGATTTCACCTTCAAGGGTTTTACGATCCCCGCCGGCACCTCGGTCGGCGTCAATCCGCTCTACACCCACCACATGAAGGAGATCTGGCCGGAGCCGGATCATTTCGATCCGCTGCGCTTCACCGAAGACGCCCAGCGCAACCGCCATCGTTTCGCCTGGGTGCCGTTCGGCGGCGGCGCGCATATGTGCCTCGGCCTGCACTTCGCCTACATGCAGGCCAAATGCTTCGCGCGGCACTTTTTGCAGAATATCGAGGTGTCGCTCGAGCCCGGCTACAAGCCGGATTGGCAGATGTGGCCGATCCCGAAGCCGCGCGACGGGCTGAAGGTGAACGTGAAGGCGGTGTGATCACCGCTTTCGTAGGGTGGGTTAGCCTCGCGGCTGCGCGAAGCGCGGTCCGCGCGGCGTAACCCACCTCTTTGGTATCCGCGGTCACAGAAGTGGTGGGTTACGCTGTCGCCCGCGCTTCGCGCAGTCGCCCGTCTAACCCACCCTACGGCACTGCCGTTGCGGCAAGCTGCTACCCCCCATCGAACGCCTTGCGGAGCGCGGCCAGGCCCTGCTGCTGCTGGGTCCAGTTGCGGCCGCTGGTCATGGCGCCGTCGATGACGAGGTCGTGGCCGTTGATGAAGCTCGATTCGTCGCTGGCGAGAAACACCGCGGCATGCGCGATGTCGTCGGGCAGGCCGGCGCGCGGGATCGGTTGCGCGGTCTTGTAGACGTCGCGCATCACCGCCTGCGTCTTCTCGGCGGCGTCCGTCGATAGTCCCAGCGCCTTGCCGAAAATCCCGGTCGCGATCGCGCCGGGCGAGATCGAATTGACCCGCACATTGGATTCGCCGAGCTCCATCGCCACGCATTTGGTGAGATGGATCACCGCCGCCTTGGCGGCGCCGTAGACGACCGAGGAGGAGAAGCCGGCGAGACGGCCGGCGATGCTGCCATTGTTGATGATGCTGCCGGACCCCTGCTTCTTCATATGGGGTGCTGCGTGCTTCATGCCGAGCATGACGCTGCGGACCAGCGTCGCCATCGCGGCGTCGAAGCGCTCGACCTCGAGCCCCTCGATGCCGCCGGTCTGCGCCGGACCGCCGGCATTGTTGAAGAGGCAGTCGATCCGGCCGAATTTCTGGACGGCGAGATCGATCAGCCCATGCATCTGGTCTTCGACCGTGACATCGGTCTGGCGGAAGACGCACGCAGCCCCGAGTTGCTTCGCCAGCGCCTCGCCCTCCGGTATACGTCGCCCAGCGATCACAATTTTGGCACCTTCGGCAACGAAGACTTCGGCGGTCCGCAGTCCGATTCCGCTCGTCGCTCCCGTGATCACCGCAACCTTGCCGTCCAGCCGTCCCATGGCATGCCCCTGTTTTCCGATGTTTTGACGCCAATTGACGGGCGCCGGCCGGCGCCGTCGTCCGAACGGACACTATCCCCGTCCGCTCCGGACAAGGCAAGCTATGCCTGCACGCACAGAATGCGTAACGTCCACTCTCGCGAAGACGCATTCGCTGTGCGGTCAGGCGGTGCATGGTGAAGTTGATCGACGAATTCCGGCGCGGCTGGCAGGGCATCTCTCCGCCCTCGATCGCCGTGAGCGTCACCTTCGCGGCCACGTGCCTGCTGCTGGCGACGCTGGTGCGCTGGGGCCTCGCGCAGGTGCGGCCCGACATCTTCTTCACGCCGTATTTTCCGGCCGTGTTCTTTGCCGCCGCCTTCGGCGGCTTGCGCATCGGCGTCTTCACCGCACTGATCGGCGGCGTGCTCGGCGTCGCCGTCAATTTCGGCGATGCCCATGCCGATCGCGCGCGGTTCGTCCTGCTGGTGCTGTATTGGACGGTCTGCGCGCTGACGATCTGGGGCGTCGAGCACTATCGCATGCTCCTGGTCGAGCAGCGCCGGATCTCGAAGAAGCTGATCGAGGAGGAGCACTATCGCAAGCTCGTGGTCGACGAGCTTCAGCACCGGCTGAAGAACAAATTGTCCACCGTGCACGCCGTGCTGCACCAGGTGCTGCACGACCAGCCGCAAGTCTGGGCCCGGATCGATCCGCGGCTACGCTCGCTGGCCTCGACCGACGATCTGATCGCAAAGGTCGACAATTCCGGCTGCGACATCCGCGACCTCCTGATCTCCGAGCTCGGCCCTTACGGCCATGTCCGCTTCACGCTGAACGGCGACCGGCTGTTCCTCCCCGCCAAGCTCGCGGTGACGCTGTCATTGATGTTCCATGAGCTTGCCACCAACGCCAGCAAGTATGGCGCGTTCTCCGCGCCGCGCGGCCTGTTGCAGGTGTCGTGGACCGTCGCCGACGACCGCCTCACCATCACGTGGGACGAGACCGAGGGCCCGAGCGTGGACCAGATCGCCGCACCCGGCTTCGGCACAAAACTCCTGAGATCGGCACTCTCGGCCTTCGACGGCAAGACCGAGATCTCCTATCTGAAGACCGGCGTTCACTGCATCATGCAGTGCCGGATCCCCAAGGCTGATCGTAATCAAGGCTGATCGCTCGTTTCAAAGCGAAACGCCGATCGCAGCTTTCGCTGGCAGTTTCGCAACCGCCGTTGACACTCTGTTAATGACGATCGACGCCGCCCGTCGCCGCGCCGAAATATCGGCTAAACCACCCCCGTATTTCTGCGGACCCCTTAACCAAAACTAAGAGGGAACCGCGCAAGATCGGCGGTATTACAAAGCCGCGCCCGCACAACAAGATTCATGAATTCTATGAACGACAGCAAGTACTCCGGCGCGACTGAGGCCGAGCTCGGATTTCTCAAGGAAATCGTTAGAATGCTGCCGGCCGGCGTGACCGTTCACGACGAGCGCGGCGAGCTGCTTCTGGTTAACGATGCCGCCGCAAACGCGCTCGGCCTCGACGGAAGCCGCCCGACACCCGATCTCGCCCAGCGCCAGGAAGTCTGCGTGCAGGCGCTGCGCGGCGGCCGGCCCGTCGTCACCGAGGAATCCCTGCAAGCGGGTGCCGCGCGCCAGGTGCTGCTGACCACCCACCGCCCGGTCCGCCTCGCCGGCCGCGATCTCCTGATCTCGGCCTCGTCAGATATCACCGAGCAGAAGAACTTTGAGGACCAGCTCTTTCGCTCGGCCTATTTCGACGAGCTGACCGGACTGCCGTCACGCCGCGTGATCGAGCATCGCGCCAACAGCATCCTGTCGCGCGACAACGGCGGCGAGCGCTTTGCGCTGGCCTTCCTCGACCTCGACAATTTCAAGCACATCAACGACTATTACGGTCATTCCGTCGGCGACGCCTTGCTCACCGAGTTGTCCAAGCGGCTCGGGCGCGATCTGCGCGAGACCGACATGCTGTCGCGGATCTCCGGCGACGAGTTTTTGCTGCTGCTCTCGCCGATCGAGACCCAGCAGGAGGTCGCGGAGTTCATCGAGTCCACCCTGCAGCGGCTGACCGCACCCTTCTTCATCGACGGCTCGGAGATCTTTGCCTCCACCTCGGTCGGCGTCAGCCTCTACCCCGACCACGGCCGCAGCTTCGAGGTGCTGCGCCAGAACGCCGACATCGCGATGTACCGCATCAAGAACGACGGCAAGGGTGCCGCTGCCTTCTTCGATGCCAGCATGGAGCGCGAGGCGCTGGCGCGCACCAGGATCGAGCAGTCGCTGCGGCTCGCGATCCTCGAAAAGCGTTTTTGCTGCGCCTTCCAGTCCAAGGTCGATATCCGCACGCAGGCCGTGAAGGGCATCGAGGCGCTGGTGCGGCTGCGCGACGACGAAGGCGTGATCCAGGCGCCGGGCTCCTTTATCAATCTCGCGGTCGAGCTCGGGCTGATCGACGAGCTCACCCATCTGGTGCTGGCGGAGATCGTCAAGTCGATCGATCTGATCAACGACACCTTCGGCGCCGACGCGACCATCAGCATCAACGTCGCCGCCAAGCAGGCCGGCAAGCCCGAATTCATGCGCAGCTTCGCGCAGGCGCTCGACGACACCGGCTTTCCAAAACGCTTCATGATCGAGGTGACGGAGGACGCCTTCGTCGCCAAGAGCCATTTTCAGGCGGAAATCCTGCCGATGTTCCGCAAGCTCGGCGTCGGCATCTCGATCGACGATTTCGGCACCGGCTTTTCCTCGCTCTCGGCACTCGCCGACATCACCGCCGACGAGCTCAAGATCGACCGCTCCTTCATCACCGACATCCATAAGCGCCCGCGCAGCCAGGGCATCTTGCGCGCGATCGAATCGCTGAGCGAAGCGCTGGGAATGACTGTCATTGCGGAGGGGATCGAAACCTACGAGGAGCTCGCCTATCTCCAGGCCGCGACAAAAATCCGCTATGCGCAGGGCTATTACTTCTCGCAGCCGATCTTCCTCGAAGAGCTGAAGCTCGCAACCCCCGCCTCCAGCGAGTCGCGCGGCAGCGTGTCCAACCGGCCAGCGCAGCAGAACCGCCAGGGCTATTCGCGGGCAAGCGGGTATCGGCGGTAGAACCTCAGCTGTCGTCCTGGCGAAAGCCAGGACCCATTACCCCGGTGGGTGGTTGTGGCGCGAGG
>NZ_PPPT01000048.1 GCF_006483445.1 Bradyrhizobium guangdongense
GTCGGGCAGGCCGAGATCGAGGACCATGGCGGCGTAGCTGACGTTGCGGGTGGCATCGCGCGCCTCCGCAGCGCTGCTCACGACGTCGCTCTCGTAACCCGCCGTCAGCAGGCCGCTCGCGACGAGCTGTGAGAGCTCGATATTGTCCTCGACGATCAGAAGGCGCATTTCACTTTGGGTCCGGATCATTCCGATGCTGCAGGAAATCCTGACCCAGGGATCGGACAGGTTCAAGGCAAAAGCCCCGGAGTTTGCACTCCGGGGCTCTTTTCAGTTTGCTGCTTGTCGCAATCAGGTCTGTGGATTGCGTGCCATGAAGCTGTCGTAGCCGAGCTCGGCAACCTGGAACCATTGGTAGCCGTTGCTCGTGAAGCTGTTCATGGAATCCAGCACCTTCTTGAAGTTCGGATTGGTTGCCGCGGTCTCGGCATACAGCTCCTTGGTCGCCTTCAGGCAGGCCTGCATGATCGGCGGCGAAAACGCGTGCAGCTTCGTGCCGCCGGCGAGCAATTTCTTCATCGCTGCCGGATTGGCCTGATCGTATCTCGCCATCATCCAGCTATTGGCCGCCTGGCCGGCCTGCTCGATGATGGCTTGGTAGGGCTTCGGCAGCGAATTCCACTTCTCAAGGTTGACGAGTCCCATCAGCATCGGGCCGCCTTCCCACCATCCGGGATAGTAATAGTGTGGCGCGACCTTGTTGAAGCCGAGCTTCTCGTCGTCATACGGCCCGACCCATTCGGCAGCGTCGATGGTGCCCTTTTCCAGGGCGGGATAGATATCGCCTCCGGCAAGCTGCTGCGGCACGACGCCCAGCTTCTGCAGAACCTTCCCGGCGAAGCCCCCGATGCGCATCTTCAGACCCTTGAGGTCGTCGACGGTGTTGATCTCCTTCCGGAACCAGCCGCCCATCTGACAGCCGGTGTTGCCGGCGAGGAACGAGATGACGTTGTAGCCCTTGTAAAACTCGTTCATCAGCTCCTTGCCGCCGCCCAGCATGTACCAAGCCTGGTTGAGACGCTGATTGGGGCCGAACGGCACCGCCGTCGCGAAGGCAAAGGTCGGATCCTTGCCGAAGTAATAATAGGAGGCCGTATGTCCCATCTCGACCGTGCCGTTTTGCACGGCGTCGAGAACCTGCAAGCCCGGCACGATCTCGCCGGCGGCGAAGGTCTGGATCTGGAACTTGTTGTCCGTGGCTTCGCCAACGTATTTGGCAAACAGCTCGACGCCGCCCCAGAGCGTATCGAGCGACTTCGGCCAGCTCGCCGTCAACCGCCACTTGATCTCCGGCATCGACTGCGCGATGGCCGGTGCGGCGAGCGCGGCACTTCCGGCGGCCGCAAGCCCGGTGACCCTGATGAAGTCTCTTCTCTTCATGATTTCCTACCCTGATGGATTGTGACTGTGTGCGCGCCTTCTTGACGAGGCTTCGGACGGCAGCATGGAGCATCCGGTTCCCGAATGCCATACGCAAAAAGCCCAGCCTCGCTGACGAGGCCGGGCTTTCCGGTCTTCCGACTTGGGACGTAGGCAGCCTAAGTCTTGATCAGCCGCGGGTCCGCGAGCGGATCATGAAGCTGTCGTAGGTATATTCGGCGACCTGCCACCACAGATACTCATCGGAGCGGTAGGCCTGCATGGCGTCGATCGACTTCTTGAAGTCGGCGTTCTTGGCCGAGATCTCGCCCCACAGCTCGTTGGTTGCCTTGAGGCAAGCCTCGAGCACTTCGTTGGTGAAGGGACGAAGCTGGGTGCCGCCGGCCACCAGGCGCTTCAGCGCGGTCGGATTGACCATGTCGTAGCGGGCCGCCATCCAGGTATTGGCGTGGACGGTCGCGCTGGTGAGGATCGCCTGATAGTTCTTGGGCAGCGCGTTCCACTTCTCCAGGTTGACCATGGCGTGCACGGTCGGGCCGCCCTCCCAGAAACCCGGATAGTAGTAGTACTTGGCGACCTTGGCGAAGCCGAGCTTCTCGTCGTCATACGGACCGACCCACTCGGCCGCGTCGATGGTGCCCTTTTCCAGCGCCGGATAGATGTCGCCGCCAGCGAGCTGCTGCGGCACGACGCCGACCTTCTGGAGCACCTGGCCGGCGATGCCGCCGATGCGGAATTTCAGGCCGGAGAGATCGGCAACGGTCTTGATCTCCTTGCGGAACCAGCCGCCCATCTGGGTGCCGGTGTTGCCGCAGGGGAAGCCGATCACACCCGATTTCTTGAAGAACTCGTTGGCGAGCTCGTTGCCGCCGCCCTGGAAGAGCCAGGAGTTCTGCTGGCGCGCGTTGAGGCCGAACGGCACCGCGGAGTAGATCGCAAAGGTCGGGTCCTTGCCGACGTAATAGTACGACACCGTGTGGCACATCTCGACCGTGCCATTCGAGGTCGCGTCGAGCGCCTGCAGGCCCGGGACGACTTCACCGGCGGCGAAAACCTGGATCTGGAACTTGCCATCGGTCATGTCGGAGACGTATTTCGCCACCTGCTCGGCGCCGCCATAGATGGTGTCGAGCGATTTCGGGAAGCTCGACGTCAGGCGCCACTTCACCTCGGGCATCGATTGGGCAATTGCCGGCGAGGCCACCGCGGCGGTCGCCGCCGCACCTGCTGCCGACACTTTCAGGAAATCACGACGCTTCATCTTCAGGTCTCTCCTTGTAGGGGCGTTTCCCCGACTTCTCTTTTTGCTGCCGCCCCGGCTATGCGCTAAAATAGCCGCATCGAACCGAACGCGCCTTGACTAGCGGGGGCGTTTAACACGGATATCCCGGTTTCGAAACGCGACAATGGCATGACTGGACTGTACGAAAGTCGCATGCCCGCAGGGACATCTCAGGCCGCCGGAATCGTGCCCTTGAGCTGGTCCCGCACGCCCCCGGCAATGGCGCGATAGATCGCCGCGTGGGGTCCATCCGGCTCGCTGTCGACCACCGGATTCCCGGCATCCGACGTCGAGCGAATCGCCATGTGGAGCGGGATTTCGCCCAGGAACGGTACCCCAAGCTTCTCGGCCTCGTGCCGGGCCCCGCCATGGCCGAAAATGTCCGACTTGGTCCCGCAATGCGGGCACTGGAAATAGCTCATGTTCTCGACGATGCCGAGCACGGGCACGTTGACCTTCTTGAACATGGCAAGGCCCCGCCGTGCGTCGATCAGGGACAGGTCCTGCGGGGTCGAGACGATCACCGCGCCCTTGAGGGGGACGTTCTGGGCGAGCGTGAGCTGGGCGTCGCCCGTGCCGGGCGGCATGTCGACGACGAGGACATCGAGCTTGCCCCAGTCGACGTCGCGCAGCATCTGGGTCACCGCCGACATCACCATCGGTCCGCGCCAGATCATCGCCGTCTCCTCCTCGACGAGGAAGCCGATCGACATGATGGCGAGGCCGAAGCGACGAAGCGGGATCATCTTGCGCTCGGCGTTCAGCTCCGGCTTGTCGCGCAGGCCCGTCAAGCGCGGCACCGAGGGGCCGTAGATGTCGGCGTCGAGCAGCCCGACCTTGAGGCCGAGATCGCGCAGGCCCAGCGCCAGGTTGAGCGCGGTCGTGGACTTGCCGACCCCGCCCTTGCCGGAGGCCACCGCGATGACCGCGGCGACGCCGGGAATTTCGGCCTGGCGCGACATCGGCGAGGCAGCACCCGGCGGATGCGGATGCTTATGGGCGGCAGCCGGTTGGACGCCCTGCGTGCGACCTGCGGCCGGTGGCGGCGGTGGCGCTGCGGTGCCCGGCTTGCGCTCGGCGGTCAGCGCGACCATGGCGGTGGTCACCCCCGGCATGGCGCGGACGGCGGCTTCGGCTTCAGCCCGGATGGACTCCCAGGCCCGCGCCTCGGCGGCATCGACGTTGATGGAGAAGAAGACCTTGCCGTCAGAGGCGCTGATCGCGCTCAGCACATTGGCATTGGTGAGCGCGACCCCGCGCGGCGATTTGATCCGGCCGAGGATTTCGAGAACCTGCTGCTGCGTCACGCTCAAGGGCGCATCTCCTGAACGAGCATGATCCGGAAAAGTGTGGGCGGTTTTCCGATAAGATCATGCTCAACTAAGAAACCCCAAAGGCGCGATCCCGATCGCGCTTTTGGGCTGATGCGCCCCATTAAGACGGAAACGCCGAAAAGGCTACTGCCTCCCGATATCGTCCGCACTCTCCATGGGCGCAGCCCCCTGCTCCTTGGCGGCCTCGTAGTTGAGCTCGATCATCACCCCGTTGGGGTCGTGGACGAAGATCTGCCAGAGGTCGCCGCCGGGCACCTGGCGGGAGTCGAATGCCATGCCCTTGGAGCTCAGCCGCCGCTTCATGCCGTCAAAGCCCTGGCTGACGAAGGCGACGTGGTGAACAACGCCGGAATCGGGCTTTTGGGCCTCGTCGGTCGCAGAAATGTCGACCAGGTGGACCACCGCCTTGCCCTCGCTATACATCCAGGCGCCCGGAAACGCGAAATTCGGCCGCGCGCCCTTCTCGAGGCCCAGCACGTCCTCATAGAAGCGGACCGTCTCGGCGAGTTTCCGGGTCCTGATGTTGAAATGATCGAGGACGCCCACGCTCACACCCATGTCGCTCACTCCCTTTTTTTGAAATCCTTGTCCTTGCATCCTAGCACAGGAGGTCGCCAAACGAAGCCGTTGCCCTCCCCGCTCTAGGGTTTATGGTGCGCCCGTTCCGCACCGTGCGACGGAACCCCTCTTTGAGAATATGGCCGGCTGGCTCCAGCCCCGGCAAATCAACAAATCCCAGGGTCCAAACAAGGTTACACACATGGCTAAAGTCGCTTTCCTCGGTCTCGGCGTGATGGGCTTTCCGATGGCGGGTCACCTCGTGAAAAAGGGCGGCCATGAGGTGACCGTCTATAACCGCACCGCGGCCAAGGCCAAGGAATGGGCGGACAAGTTCGGTGGCAAGACCGCGGCCACGCCGAAGGCCGCCGCCGAAGGCCAGGACTTCGTGATGTGCTGCGTCGGCAACGACAACGATCTGCGTGCGGTGACGATCGGCGCCGACGGCGCGTTCGCCGGCATGAAGAAGGGCGCGACCTTCGTCGACCACACCACGGCATCAGCCGAAGTCGCGCGCGAGCTCGATGCCGCCGCGACCAAGGCCGGCTTCAAGTTCGTCGACGCGCCCGTCTCCGGCGGCCAGGCCGGCGCGGAGAACGGCGTGCTCACGGTGATGTGCGGCGGTGCCCCGGATGCCTATGCCGGCGCCGAGCCGATCATCACGGGCGCCTATGCGCGGATGTGCAAGCTGCTCGGGCCGGCCGGCTCCGGCCAACTGACGAAGATGGTCAACCAGATCTGCATCGCCGGTCTGGTGCAGGGCCTCTCCGAGGGCATCCACTTCGCCAAGAAGAGCGGCCTCGACGTCGCCGCCGTGATCGAGACCATCTCGAAGGGGGCCGCGCAGTCCTGGCAGATGGAGAACCGCTACAAGACCATGAACGAGGGCAAGTACGATTTCGGCTTCGCCGTCGAATGGATGCGCAAGGACCTGTCGATCGCGATCGCCGAAGCCCGCCGCAACGGCGCCAACCTGCCGGTCACCGCGCTGGTCGACCAGTTCTACTCCGAAGTCGAGAAGATGGGCGGCAAGCGCTGGGATACGTCGAGCCTGCTCGCACGTCTTTCACGCTGACGGCTGAGGGGCTGACACCGCCTTGCTGATCGCGCTCGCCACGATCTTCGTTCTGGCTTACGCGGCGATCGCGCTCGAGCATCCCATTGGGATCAACAAGAGCGCGAGCGCGCTGATCGGTGCCGGCCTGTTGTGGACCTTGTACGCGACGGCAATGCACGACCCGGCGACGGTCAACCACCAGCTCGAGGAGTCCGTCGCCTCCACCGCGCAGATCGTGTTCTTCCTGATCGGCGCGATGACGATCGTCGAGGTGATCGACGCCCATAATGGCTTCGAGGTCATCACCGCGCTGATCCGCACCAGGAGCCAGATCACCCTGATCTGGCTCATCGGCTTCGTGACGTTCTTTCTCAGCGCGATCCTGGACAACCTCACCACGACCATCGTCATGGTCTCGCTGATCCAGAAGCTCATCAGCGAGCGTAACGACCGGCTGGTGTTCGCCTCCCTTATCGTGATCGCGGCGAATGCCGGTGGCGCCTGGACCGTGATCGGCGACGTGACCACGACGATGCTCTGGATCGGTGGACAGGTCACGCCAGTGAATATCATGACCGCGCTGATCCTGCCGTCGCTGATCAACCTTCTGGTGCCACTGGGGATCGTGAGCTGGTCGCTGCGGGGCAAGCTGATCGCGCCGCTCTCCAGGGATGACAGCCTGCCAAAGGTCGATCCGTTCGAGCGCAACCTGATGTTCTATCTCGGGCTCGGCATTCTCATCGCCGTACCGGTCTTCAAAACGGCCACCCATCTTGCGCCCTTCATGGGCATCCTGTTCGGGCTCGGCGTTCTCTGGATGGTCGGCGAGATCGTCCATCGCCGCAAGGACGAGGACGAACGCCGGCCCCTCACCCTCGTGCACGCCCTGACGCGGATCGACATGACCGCGATCGTGTTCTTTGTCGGCATCCTGCTTGCGGTCGCAGCGCTCGAACATGCCGGAATGCTTGCGATGCTGGCGCGCTGGCTTGAGGCAACCATTGGCCGACACGACGTCATCGTCATCCTGCTCGGCCTCCTCAGCGCCATCATCGACAATGTGCCGCTGGTGGCCGCGACCATGGGCATGTACGAGCTGAAGCAGTTCCCGCCAGACAGCTTCATCTGGGAGTTCATCGCCTACTGCGCCGGCACCGGCGGATCGATCCTGATCATCGGTTCCGCGGCCGGTGTCGCCGCGATGGGCCTCGAGAAGATCGAGTTCCTCTGGTACGCCCGCCGCATCGGCGGACTGGCGCTGCTCGGCTATCTGGCGGGTGCCGGCGTCTACATCGCGCAATATGCGTTGACGCAGTGAGCCGAGCCGCCGCTGCTCGCCCAAATTAACCCCCGGTTAACGTAATTCTTTAGCTCCTTAAGTCAGCTCTTAAGGATTTATTGCCAGAGATAGAGAATGCAGAAGGCCCGTCCAAAGCGCGGGCAGGAATTGTGTCGTTGCATGAGTAACCCCGCTGAAAAACCCGAGGTCGTGCAGGTTCCGGCCGAGCCGGTGGCCCCGCCGTCGGCGAGCAGCCGAAAGGCTGCGGCGAAGCGGGTGCGCGAGGCCCGCGACAAGTTAACGTCCACGAGCGGAACGCGGCCCGCCTTCGACAGCGAACTGCTCCGGCAATATGCCCAGACGCGGCTGTCGGCGTCCTACGTCGTGATGCTGCTGGTGGTAGCGACCGGCCTCTTGTTCGGGCTCTGGATGCAGCCGATCCCGGCGGCGGTCTGGACCTGCGGCATGCTCTGCATCCACGCCGCGATGATCAAGAGCTGCCACCGCTTCCTGGCCGAGCCATCGACGCCGGCCGGAACGCGCAAATGGCGCACGCGCTTCGTCGTGCTCGACCTGCTCTACGGCCTGTGCTGGATGGCGATCCTGATCCACCCCGTGCTCGACATGGTCACGGAAACGCTGATGATGTTCCTGATGCTGCTGGTGATCGCAGTGTCGAGCATGCTGGCGGCCAACCTGCCGATCGCGGCGCTTGCGGCCACCGCCCCCGTTGCGGTCGCGATGGCGCTGAGCTTCGTCGTCACCGGCTCTCTGGACAATTACATCCTGGCGGCGCTGGCGCTCGCCGCCGAGTTCTATTTCGTGCTGCTTGCACGGCAGTTGCACGCCTCGACCTTCGCCACGTTAGAGGCGCGCGCGGAGAAGGATGCGCTGATCGGCGAGCTGGAACAGGCCAAGGCGATCTCCGACGAGGCGCGCCACCGCGCCGAGTCGGCCAATGTCGCGAAGTCGCGCTTCCTGGCGCAGATGAGCCACGAGCTGCGCACGCCGCTCAACGCCATCCTCGGCTTCTCCGAGGTGATGAAGAGCGAGATTTTTGGCGCGCATGCGGTGCCGGTCTACAAGGAATATTCCGCCGACATCCATAATTCCGGGGTGCACCTGCTCAACCTCATCAACGAGATCCTCGATCTGTCGCGGATCGAGGCCGGCCGCTACGAGCTCAACGAAGAAGCGGTCTCGCTGCTCGGCGTGGTCGCCGACTGCCATCATCTGATGAAGCTGCGCGCCTCCAACCGCGGCATCACCATCCACGAGGTGTTCGAGCAGGACATGCCGCGGCTGTGGGCCGACGAGCGCGCCATCCGCCAGGTCGTGCTCAATCTCTTATCCAACTCGATCAAGTTCACGCCGCAGGGCGGCGAGATCTGGCTGAAGGTCGGTTGGACCGCGTCCGGCGGCCAATATCTCAGCGTCAGGGATTCCGGTTCCGGAATCCCCGAGGATGAGATCCCGATCGTGCTGGCCTCATTCGGCCAAGGCTCCAACTCGATCAAGTCGGCCGAACAGGGCGCGGGCCTCGGCCTGCCCATCGCCAAGAACCTGGTCGATATGCACGGCGGCACCTTCACGCTGAAATCGAAGCTGCGCATCGGCACCGAAGTGATCGTCACCTTCCCGCCGGAGCGCGTGATGTCGGCGCTGGCGCCGATGGCGGAAGAAGCTCCGCCGCTTCAGCCGGACACTGTTGTTCCCGACGAGAAACGCCGGCCGCGCAACAAGCCGATCATGAGCGCGGGCACGGGTTCATAAGAGATGCTTGCAGACCTGCCCGATTATCCGTCACTATGCCCGAATGAGCAAAGATACGCCGTGCATCGCCGTCTGCATGATCGATCCCAAGACCAGGCTGTGCTTCGGCTGCGGCCGCACGCTTCCCGAGATCGCGCGCTGGCATGCGATGGAGCGCAGCGAACGGCTCGCGGTGATGGCGCTGTTGCCCGCGCGCATGGCGCAAGCCGGCCTGCAGCCGATGGCGGGTTCGAAAGCCTGACGCAGTCGTTTGGAGACGCCCGATGAGCCGTCTCATCCTGGTCGTCCTGCTTCTGGTCGCAACCGCGGGCGCGGTCGTCGCCTACAACGATCCCGAGCAGGTCGCGCGCGCCAGCGACACCGTGTCCGATTTCCTGCGCAAGCGCACCACCGTGAAGACCCAGGCCGTCGAAATCCAGCGCGGCCGAGGCGGCGAATTCGCGCTGCTGGCGCGGATCAACGGCGTCAACGCGCCGATGGTAGTCGACACCGGCGCGACCTCCGTCGTGCTCACCTACGAGACAGCAAAGGCGGCCGGCCTGCCGCTCGAATTGCTGGACTACAATGTCGATGTCGAAACGGCCGGCGGCCACACCAAGGCGGCGCGGCTCACGCTCGATCGCCTTGCCATCGGCAAGCTGGTCGAGCGCTCGGTGCCGGCCCTGGTGGTGCCGCACGGCACGATGAAGACAAACCTGCTCGGCATGAGCTTCCTCGACCGGCTGGAGCGCCTCGAAGTGCGCGCCGACAAGCTGAAGCTGCACGGTTATCAGTAAAACGACTACGCTGCGGCTTCCGCCGGCTCGCGCAGCGTGACGCGCGCGATCGCATCGCGCAGCACAGAAACACCCGCCCCCGGCTTGACGCCATTCTCCGCCAGATGCCGGCGAAATGCGCGCGCACCCGGCACCGCATGGAAGGCGCCGACGAAGTGCCGCGTGATAGCGTGCAATCGCGTCCCCTGTGCAAGCTGCGCCTCGATGTAAGGCATCATCGCCTCGAGCGCGTCCTGCATGGTCGCATGCGGCGCCGCCTCGCCAAAAATCTCGGCATCGACCGCAAGCAGCCGCCACGGCTCCTGATAGGCGGCCCGTCCCAGCATCACGCCATCGACATGGGCGAGATGCGCCTTCGCTTCGTCGATGCTGAGGATGCCGCCGTTGATGATAATGGGCACCTCCGGCATCGCGCGCTTGAGCCGGTAGACGCGATCATAATCGAGCGGCGGGATGTCGCGGTTTTCCTTCGGCGACAACCCGTTGAGCCAGGCCTTTCGGGCGTGCACGATCAAGGCGTCGCTGCCGGCGGCGACGACGCCACGCGCGAGCGCATCAAGTGCTGCCTCGGGATCCTGATCGTCGATGCCGATGCGGCACTTCACGGTGACGGGCACGCGCACCGCGCGCTTCATCGCGGCAACGCACTCGGCAACCAGCGCCGGTTCCGCCATCAGGCAAGCACCGAAACGGCCGTCCTTCACGCGATCCGACGGACAGCCGACATTGAGATTGATCTCGTCATAGCCAAAGCTTTCGCCAATCTTTGCCGCTTCCGCGAGGTCGCGCGGGTCGGAACCGCCGAGCTGCAACGCCACCGGATGCTCGCACGCATCGTGCCCAAGCAGCCGCGCCCGGTCGCCATGGATGACTGCGCCCGTGGTCAGCATCTCCGTGTAAAGCAACGCCCGACGCGTGAGATGGCGATGGAAGACGCGACATTGCCGGTCAGTCCAATCCATCATGGGGGCCGTGGAAAATCCGCGATCTAAATCATTCATTTTGCTAAGATATTTTGATTCCGATCGACCCTTTAGGCGATTGATCCGATTGAGAAGCCTGTTTGAGCAAGCTTCCGCTGTTTGGCTCTTCTAGGACCATATATGCATGAATTGGAAGCGGAAATCGCTACTTCGGATTCTCAGTCCACACGTCGCCTGCGCGGGAGCGAGAGTGCGCACGTCACTCCTATGACGTGTGTCAGAGGTCCCTGAGAGCGACGGGCTTCGGTTATACTCATGCCGCGACGTCAGTATACCTCGCATGGTCATACTGCGCCCATTCAATAGCGGACCATTCATGACCGGCCAAACCAGGATTTCCGTCGCTTTTGACGGCTGGCATCCAAATGCTAATGAAACATCGTCATGCGCCGAATGAACACGAACGAACTCCAAAAGCAGGCGAAGGCGGTGGCCGCAGTGATGCGCATGTTCGCCAATGAGCATCGTCTGCTCATCGTCTGCAAGCTAGTCGAATATGGCGAAATCACCGCGAGCGCGCTTGCCGAGGATGTCGGCATTTCCGCTTCGGCTCTATCGCAGCACCTTGCAAAGCTGAAGACAGAGCGTATCGTCGCCTGTCGGCGCGATGGTCAAGCGATGTGGTACCGTATCGCAGACCAGCGGATCGAAGAGCTGTTTTCAACGCTGCACAAGCTCTTCTGCAAGACGCCAAAACGGTGAACTGCCCGTTCGGATTGCGGTAATTTGTTATATGCGCTTCCGCCTGGCTTCCGCGGATTCGACCCACCAAAAGAAGAGCCCGGCGCCGACCGCAAGCGCAGCAAACCAGACGATGTCCGGGATATTCGTCACATCCGGAAGTCGGACTTTGCCCAGCGTCCAGACGTTGAGCACATGGGCCTTCAGCCAGTCGAAGCTCAGCGCGTAGAGGACGGCGCCTGCGACCATGCCGAGCGCACCGACCAAGGCATGGACGCTACCGGTGGCGATCGCGCCGAGCGCCGTTCCGGGACAGTAGCCGTACACCACCATGCCGACGCCGAACAGCGCGGCGCCGAGCGCGACCGCCAGCATGTTGGCATCCTTCACATAGTATTTCGTGTTGCCGGTATCGACGAGCAACAGCACGCCGAGCCCGCCGACGACGATCGCCGTGCCCATCACCTTCAACACGGTGAAGTCGCGCAAGCGAAACTGGTTCTCGATCACGTTGCAGTTCGTCACCTTGCCACGCTGAAGCAGGAAGCCGAAGGCCGCGCCCATCAACACCGGACCAAGGATTGTCATCATTGCGGTCATCTCGATTCTCCCCTCAGCGGTTGCGGAACATGAGTGCGGAGATACCGAGCCCGGTGGCAAACATCACCGCCAGAAATAGCCAGCTCGACACCGCGAGCTGCAAGCCGCCGGAAATGCCGTGTCCGCTGGTGCAGCCACCGGCGAGCCGCGCGCCGTACATGATCACGATGCCGCCGAGAAACGCGCCGACAAAGCGCTTGGCGATCGACGGTCCGAAGCGCTCCTTCCAGACGTCAGGCACGAGCTCAAGCCGCCAGGTGCCCGACATCACCGCCGAGAGCAACGCGCCAGCGGGAATGCCGACCAGGAACCAGACGCCGTAGTCCCATTTCAGCGGCATGCTCTTCCAGTAGGAATTCTGCGCCACCGCCTCCGGCCCGATCACCGGGACGGCGAACAGCGAGGCGACGCGCGAATAGGCAGTGGTGACGCCGAGCGGATCGCCGAACACCGCAAACGCGATCCAGCTCAACAGTCCGATTCCGGCGCCGACCAGATAGGGCGACCAGTCGATCCGCGCGGCGCGCGGCGTCTCGCGAACATAGCTTTCCGTGATGGTAGTCATGTGCGTTTCCCCGGCAGCGGCGCGATCCGCGTTTCTGCCGCGCGATCGGCCCGCACCGAAAATCATATTCAAAAAATATAATTTAGCAACGTCTAAATTATGAGGTCAGGCGCCCATCGCTGGCGAGTCCGCCGCCTGCTGCGGTTGCGGCGCGCCGGCGCGATCGACCAGCAGATCGGTGAGCCCTGCCCCGAGCCACATGCCGCCGAGCACGAGCCAGGCGGTGAGCGCGAATACCGAGGCGCCGGTCACCCCGGCGCCGACCGCGCAGCCGCCGGCGAGCATCGCACCGAACCCCATCAACACCGCGCCGAGGAGATAGCGCCGCATGCCGAGTCCGTCCGAAAAGCCCTCAAGCTTCAACTCGTGCGCGACAGCCGCGGCGACGAACGAGCCGAGGAACACGCCGGGAATGATACCGAGGTCGAAGCCGAGCCGGAGCTGCGAACTGTTGAGCACCAGCATCAGCAATTCGGCCGAGGGGCCGCTGAAGGTGAGGCTTTTCAACGATACCGGTGCGAAGGAGGTCTGCGAGAGCTGGTAGGTGAAGAGCCAGCCGGCAACCACGGCGGCGCCGGTTGCCAGCGCGGAGAGAATCAGGCGGCGCGGCAACTGGCTGCGAAAAGCGAAGGCGAGCCCCGCAATCAGCCACAGTCCGCCGAAAGCGAGCTTCTCGGGCAAGCCTGCGCCGAACATGGCCATGATGTCGCGCGACGGGCCGCCATCGACCAGCCACAGATTGGTCACCCATTCGCGCGCGGGCGACAAGAGGCCGCGATACGAGGCCTGCGCCGTCACAGCGAACACCAGGCCCGACAGCAGCGCTCTCAGATTGCCGTTGGCCGACAGCACCAGCAGCCGGCTGGCGCAGCCGCGCGCCAGGATCATGCCGCAGCCGAACATCACGCCGCCCGCGATCGCGCCCGAGATGCTGCCCTGCTGCGCGAGTTGACGCGCCTCGGAGACGTCGAGCAGGCCCAACACGACAAAGGCCTGCGTGCCCACGAGTGCCGCCGCAAAGGTCAGGAGCCAAACCGCCAGGCGCGGCCCGCCCTCGCCGCGGGAAAATTCGACGGCTGCCGCACGCAGGCAGAAGCGGCTACGCTGGGCGAAGAACCCGAACAGGCCACCGACCAGAAGACCGCCAAGCCATGACAGCCAGTCTTCGCCCAGGAGATCGATGACTGTCGTCAGCACGGCCGCCTCAGTGCTCCATCGAGGTCCGCCAATCTACCGTGCGGCGCGGCCTCGCTAAATGAGCCAAATCAAGGCCCGAAAAGCCCGCGGGAGATCGCCATCAGGGACGCAGATAGGCATATCCCTGCTGTTGCAGCTCGGCGAGCCGAACGACGCCGCCCCTCTCAGCCACCACGAAGCCGGGCGTGAGGTCGTCGAGCTTGACGCCCTGTGCCTTCATCGTGTTGGCGCACGCGTCAAATCCGACGCCGCCATCGACGTGGTTCTGGAGGTTGCCCAGCACGAAGACGACCCGCTCGGCATCGGCGAGGTGATAGACGACGCGCTGTCGCGCGGGCGCCTCCGTCGCCGCGGCCGTCTCGCGCGCAGCGAGAGCGCCGAATAGTGCCGCAAGGCTGACGCGAAGCATTAATCGGCGCTGCACGGTCCCTCCTATCGTGTCTGCTTGATGAACTCCGCGATGCGGTCGGTGACATCTTCCGTAAAGAGGTCGCGGAAGAAATGATCGGCGTCCTCGATTCTTTCGAGTTGCACTCTGCCGCCGCTCGAATCGGCGAGCGGTGCGAAGGACGCTGTCACGTCGGGCACTACGGTATCCTTGGTGGCGGTGAGCACCAGCACCGGCAGCTTCATGCGCGCCACGAGCGCCGCGGTGTCCTGGGCGGCATCGGCGGCATAGAAGGAGGCAAAGGCCCGCGCCGTCACCACAGCGTTGCGGCAATAGATGAAGCCGGGCACGTCCATCCATTCGCCGCCGCGTCCCGCAGCGATGGCCTTGGTCGCCTTCTCCAGCAGCGGCTCGAGCGGCTTGCCATAGGTCTGGGCATAGGAGGCGCGCAGGCCAACCTCCGCTCCCCCGGTCGTCGGCGCCAGCAGCACCGCACCCGCGACGGGAGCGGTTTCGCTTGCCGCCAAATAGCGCGCGACCTGGTTGCCGCCGCGCGAGTGACCGAAGACGAAGACGAATCGCGACATGCTCTTCGCCCGCGCCACCCAGGCGCCGATCTCACCAACCGCTTCGTCGGCCGCATAGTCGTGCCGTGTGGCGCAGTCATACATGCCCTTGCGGCGATCGAGCCCCAGCGTAAGCGTATGCGCGAGCGAAGCGATACCGCGCTGCTCGAGTGCCTTGGCAACGCCCTGCATGACCTCCATGTCCTTGTGCGCGAGCGTACCGTGGGTCATCACGACCAGCGGCGTGTCTGGCGCCATCGACGCGGGCGTGCGCAGCGTCGCGAGCGCCGTATGGCCGTTGATGGACAATTCGAGCTCCTGCTCGGCGGCGCAGGCAGGCCGCGCGAGAGCGAGCAAGACAGCCAGTCCCATCAACCATCGCATCGGCGTCTCTCTCCTCAGGGACGAACGATCGTCCAGTTCCTTTCCGCCAGATCCATCAGCGCGGCAACACCGACCTGGGTGACGCTGACACCCTTGATCAGCGGCGGCCGCCGGCCTTCTTCCTTCGCCGCGAGCGTCTCCAGCGTATTGCCGCAGGCGATAAAGCTCACATTGGGCATCGACTTCAAAAAGTTCACCAGGCGCTCCTTCACCGGCGATCGGTCCTCGAGCAGCATGTCGAGGCCGCCGTTGAAGGCGACCACCACGATCTCGGCGTCCTCACCCTGCCCGGAATAGTGCCGCGAGACGTTGGCCGCAACATCGAGGACGGCGCGCATCTTGACCGGGTCGTCGTCACTGATCTGCAGCGCGAGCTTGTGTGGCTCGGCTGCCCGGGTCGGGGCGGCGCAACTTGTCACGACAAGGGCGGCAGCGACCAGCCCGCGAAGCAATCCGCGGCGGCTCGCCTGCCCGCGGCTCACTCCACGCCCCGCGACTTCTTGTCCTTGCCATCTTCAGGGGTCACGTCGATTGCAGCCGCGCGCGCGGTGATCTTCACCGGCGCGATGCAATCCTTCATGCAAGGATCCTTCTGCCAGAACGACTTCTCCGTGGTCGCGCGATCATCCATCACAAATCCGTGCTCATTCGGCATCTTGATCGTGGCGAGGTTCTTGTTGGTCAGCTCGAAATTCTGGTCGGTAACGACATCGTTCAGGTACAAGACATAGGCGACCAGCGCATAGTATTCGTCGACCGACAACGACTCCGCATTGCCATAGGGCATGGCGTGACGGACGTAGTCGAACACGGTCGAGGCGTAGGGCCAGTACGAACCCACCGTCTTGACCGGATTGTCAGAGGTCAGCGAGCCCTTGCCGCCGGCGAGCACCGGCCAGCGGCCATTGCCCTCGCCGAACTCGCCGTGGCAGGACGCGCAATTGTCCATGAAGAGCTTTTCGCCCTGGTTAACCGTGCCCTTGCCCTGCGGCAGGCCCTGACCATCGGGCCGCACGTCGATATCCCAGCCGCGGATTTCCTCCGCAGTCGGCGCGCGGCCGATGTGATAACGCTGACCGGCTTTGGCATCGGTCTTCTGCTGCCCGAGCGCGGGCGCGCTCAGCGCGCAAGCGAGCAGCGCCGTTAGAATGAACTTAGGCGACTTCGACATTCTCGACCTCACCATTGGCCTGCACATGCCAGGTCTGGATGCCATTGTTGTGATAGATGGAGTTGACGCCGCGGATCTTGCGCAGCTCGGCCTTACTCGGCTGCACGTAGCCGGTCTCGTCCTGCACACGCGATTGCAGCAGCAGCGGCTCGCCGTTCCAGTCGAACTCGTAGTAGAAACGCGTCAGCGCCTTGTCGAGCACGGGCCCATCGAGCCGCGCCGGCCACCAGTTGCGGCCGCCATCGAGCGAGACGTCCACGCGCTTGACCTTGCCGTTTCCACTCCAGGCCAGCCCCGAGACGATGGTAAAACCCTTGCCGTGCCTGATCGGCGCCTGCGGACTGGGGCTCGTGATCACCGACTTGGCGTCCATCGACCAGGTGAAGCGACGCGCCTTGCCGTTGGGCATCAGGTCCGTGTATTTCGACGTCTCCTCGCGGGTATGCCAGGGCTGATCGCCGATCTTGATGCGGCGCAGCCACTTGACCCAGAGATTGCCCTGCCAGCCTGGCACGACGAGCCGCATCGGATAGCCCTGCTCGGGATAGAGCGCCTCGCCATTCATCTTGTAGGCAATGATGCAGTCGTCGAGCGCCTTCTCAATCGGCAGGCTGCGGTCCATCGCAGCCGCATCGGCGCCCTCGACCAGCAACCACTTGCCATTGCTCTTGACGCCGGCTTCTTCCAGGAGCGTGCGCAGCGACACGCCGGTGTACTGCACGCAATGGATCATGCCGTGGGTGAACTGGCAGCCATTGAGCTGCGCACCGCGCCACTCCATGCCGGAGTTGGCCGCGCATTCCATGAAGTGGATGCGGTTGACGCGCGGATAGCGCTTGAGCTCCTCAAGCGTAAGGATCAGCGGACGCTCCACTAGGCCATGGATCATCAGGCGATGATCGGCCGGATCGATCTCGGCGATGCCGCCGTGATGCCGCTCGAAACAGAGACCGTTCGGCGTGATGATGCCTTCGAGCTCGTGCAGCGGGGTGAAGCTGACGGAGGATTCGCGCGAGGCGGTCAGCCATTCGACGTCGCGCCGGACGACGTCCTTCTCGAATTTCGATGGCTTGCCATAGGGACGCACGACGACGCCTTCGCCGAGCGATTTGGTCCATTCCGGCACGTTGGGGGGCTGGTTGGCCGGATTGCCGCCGCCGGCGAAGGCGGGCTTGGCGAGCACCGACGCCGCAGCGCCGGCACCAGCGGCCAGGAAATTACGTCGGGATTGCCGGGGACTGTCCATCTTCGACATCGCTTCTTACGCTCCGGTCACTTTGACAGCTCTATTGGGTTCGAGGCGAACCGTCTTCTGTCGGGTCAGATAGTTGGCGACGACCTCCCAGATGGGCGGCCCTTCGGTTCCTTCGTTGACGCTGGCCCAGCCGGCGACCTGATATTCCCTGGCGGGATCGATCGGCGCGCCGGTCTTGACCAGCCGCATGTCCGAGATGCGGCTGCCTTGCGGCTTTGCGACATCGATCGCGTAGGACAGCCCGCCGATGCGCACCATGTCGCCGCCCTGCTGGTAGTAGGGATCGACGTTGAAGAGATTGTCGGCGACGTCCTCGATGATCTCCTTCAACCGCGCACCCGTCATGCCCATGCGATAGACCGCCGGATAGGTGATCGCAGTCGCGTTGGTGACGTCCTCGAAGGTGATGTCCTGCCCCGGCAGCACGCTGGTGCCCCAGCGGAAGCCGGGCGACAGCGCGATCTCGGCGTCGCGCTCCTGCACCAGCGCCTGGCAGATCAGATCGTCGAACGTGCCGTTGAAATTGCCGCGCCGGTAGAGCAGCGAATCCGTCTTGCCGAGCACTTTGGCCAGGTCGGACGCGAAGGGCTTGCGCACCTCGGCGATCTTCGCGGCCATCTCGGCATCGGCCGCGATCACGTCGGAGAACAGCGGAATGAGTTTGTAACTGTAAGCCTTGACCTCGCCGTCGCGGACGTCGAGGTCGAGCCGCGACACGAACTTGCCGGACGAACCCGACGCGATCAGCAGTGTCTTGCCGACCTTCACCGCCTCCGGCAGCGCGTCGTGGGTATGTCCGGTCAGGATCACGTCGACGCCCTTGACGCGGCTCGCAAGCTTGCGGTCGACATCAAAACCGTTGTGCGAGAGCAGCACGACGAGCTGCGCACCACCCTTGCGCGCCTTGTCGACCTGCGCCTGGACGTCCTCCTCGCGCACGCCGAACGACCAGTTCGGAATCATCCAGCGCGGATTGGCGACCGGAGTATAGGGAAAGGCCTGGCCCAGCACCGCGATCTTGACGCCGCCGCGCTCGATCATGGTCGAGGGCTCGAACGCCGCCTCGTTCCATTCGGTATCGCGGATGTTGAGACCGAGGAACGGGAAGCCGAGTCCTTCGATCGCCTGCTTGACCCGCTCGGTGCCGTAGGTGAACTCCCAATGCCCGGTCATGGCGTCCGGTTTGAGCAGGGCCATGCAGTCGATCATGTCCTGGCCGCGTGTTTTCAAGGACGACCATGATCCCTGCCAGGTATCGCCGCCGTCGAGCAAAGCGACCTTGTCGCCGCGCTCGGCGCGAATGGCCTTGATGACCGTGGCGGCGCGATCGAGGCCGCCGATCCGGCCATAGGTTTTGGCGAGCGCTTCGAAGTCCTCCGATGTCAACGCATACGCAGCCGACGACCCCGGCGCGATGCCGAAACGGGCGAGAAATTCCTTCGCCGTCACGTGCGGCGGAAGTCCCTTCGCTTCGCCGACGCCGAGATTGGTCGAGGGCTCGCGGAAATACAGTGGCATCAGCTGGCCGTGGATGTCGGTGACGTGTACTAGCGTAACGTTACCGAGCGGCTCGAAGGCCAGGAGCTCCTTCTCCGTCAGACGCTGCTGGGCGAACGCTCTTGTCAGGCCGGCGCTGGCGCCGGCCGTCAGCGCGACCGTCGCCGTGGCGACCTGAATGAACTCGCGGCGAGAGATCATGCCCAAGGCTCCTGGAATCTCGATTAGTTGCGCACCGCGGGCGTTTCGACCGGCAGCCCGATGCCGCGCCAGGCGACGTAGAGCTCGAGCGCAAGAAACTCGTCCGACAGCGGCTTGAAAGGCTCGGCACGCACGTCGAACATGCAGCCTTCGAAGCGCTCGTGCAGCGGCACCACACGCTGGTCGCGCAGCCGATAGGTCGGAAAGCCGTTGGTCTGGCCTTGGCTGAGAAAATCGGCCCGCATGAACTTGCCGTTGTTGCGTTCATGACAGGATGCGCATGCAAGATCGAGCTGACCGTAGCGCGTATAATAGGTCTGTTTACCGCGCTCGAACCACGGCGACATCGGACCGTCGGTCTTGACCGCCACCGGCATGCCCCGTGACTGGAAACGGACGAAAGTCGTCATGTCGGTGAGCGCCTGGGACTTGAAGGCCCATGGCTCTGCCTTCATTTTTTCGGTGCGGCAGATGTTGATGCGTTGCTCGAGATTGACCGGCTTCTTCAGCTTGTCGTCCCATTTCGGCATAGCGGCGCCGACGCCCTTCATGCTCGTCTCGGCCTGGCCGTGGCAGCTCATGCAGGACTTGCCCTCTGTGCCTTCGACCTTCTTCCAGACGTCCGCGGCGCGCTCCACCGCGAGGAAGCCCGGGTTCTCCAGATCGTCGTCCTGCAGCGCACGGGTCTCCTTGCTGCGAAATTCGTAGCCGGAGATGATGGTCTTGAAGACGTGGCCGGGCGGCGCAGCGATGCCCTTGCGCTCGGCGTCCTGTGCGTATGCAAGCGTCGCAAAGGATGCGGCGACCACGACCGCAACGGCAAGTCCAACATATCGCGACAGCATCCGCCCTCTCCCTCGAAGCTCTCGGCCTTACGCCTTGAGCGCGATCTTTTCTTCGGCCGTGATCACGGAGCCGTCGTCATCGGTCCAGGAGAATTTGAACGTCCCGGCCTCCTCCACTTTGGCATCGAATTGGATGTACGGGTTGGCCGAGATCGCCGGCTCGAGAGCGCAAGCGAAGACTGGTCGGCCGTTGAACTCGCAGGTGAACTTGTTGATGATCTTGCGCGGAATGGGCTTGCCCTGCGCATCCTTGCGCTGGCCAGATTCCATGACGTGAGCGACCAGGGTCTTGATCTGGATGACCTCACCCTTGGCTGCCTCCTTGGGAAGCTTGATACGCGGTTTGTCTGCCATTGTTCTCTCCTTGAGCCCTAGCCGCCGCAGCCGCCGATGGTCACCTTCACGGTCTTCTGCTCCGTGAACAGCGATCCGTCGCTCATCTTCGCAATCGCAACCACGTTCTGCGTGGCGGCGAGCCGGATCCGGACCGAGGCCTCCGCCTTGCCCGAGAGCGGCGTGAACATCAGCGTTGCAACGCCGGCGTTCGGATTGCCGTCGGCGAGAAGCATGACCTCCTTGACGTGGGACTCAGCGGTCATCGGGCTCTCGATACTGATCGACAGCGGCACGGTGTTGCCGTTCTCCGCGATCTCCGGCAGGTCGAGCGAAATCTTGCCCTTGGCAGGCTGCTTGCCGCCGGTGAACTTCTCGATCCACTTGGCCGCATCGTTCGTCACTTCAGCGTCCGCGGCCATGGGCATCAGGGTCAGCATGACGAAGCCGCCCCCGAGCGCAAATGCCTGCCGTCGATTGATGGCCTTCATTCCTGATCCTCCTCGCCGTCAGTTCAGCGTCTTGAGAAAAGCGATGACGTCCTCGACCTGCGCGGCCGTCAGAATGGATTTGCCGACGAATTCCGGCCGCACCCGGCTCAAGCCTTCGTTCTTGAAAAACGCCGGCATGACCGTGTCGGTGAAAATGCGCTTGGGATCGGCGACGATGAGACGCAATTGCGCCTCGGTATAGCGGCCGGCCACGCCATCGAGCGACGGACCGAACTCGCCGTGGAATTCCTCGGATTTCAGGCTGGTGACCTGATGACAGGCCAAACAGTTGCCGAGCGTGCGCGTCAGAAACACCTTCTTGCCAGCCGCGGCACTGCCGGGCGCGCCAGTCAGGGATTTCGGCAAGGAGTCGTTGGCGATATCGAGCGTGATCGGCGTCTTCGCCGGCTCCTGGGCGCAAGCGCCGGCTGCCGACAGACACAGTGCAAACGCAGCCGCAAGCGAGCGCCGCATGTTCCCTACCCTCTGGCGAGGTAACGCCCGCCTTTGATTGCGATGGACTCACGCTCCATCAAATTCAGTTATTATGATATGTTCATATAAACGACGGCGTCAAGCGGAATTCGCAAACCGCGGTCAGCTAGCCGTTGGTCGCGAGAAAATCCCGGAACGAGCCGCGCTCATAGGCCCGCTCCCGAACGAAGCGAAACATCGCCAGGAAATGCGGCGGCTTGAGATAGCCCGGCGCGCGCGCAACCTCGCGCGCCAGCGGTTCCTTGGCCTCGATACCGGCCGGCGATGGCGGAAAGAACTGAAACGTCGGGGTGAACCTGATCCGGTATTTCTGGGCGATATCCTTCTCCGACAATTCCTGGCCGTCGACATCCGTAACCTTACGGGAGCCGATCAGATTGAGCTGCAGCACCTCGAAATTGTCGCGGATGTAGTTGGTGATGTCGGTATCGGCAAAGTTCACCAGATGCGTTTCGCGGCAATAGGGACAGCCGCGCAACTCCCACATGATCACGAGGCGCTTGCCGCTGGCAGCAGCACTTTCGAGATCCTCGCGGAGGTCGAGGAAGCTCTGGAGAAACCATGGTTCGTGATACAGCCCGTCGTCGCCGACCGCCGGCTCGGCCGCCGCCTCGCCGCGGCCCGCGGCAAAGGCAGCCGCCGATGCCAAGGCGAGAAAGCCGCGCCGCGTCGGCCTGCTGAACGACATCAGGGATCTGCGCCCCGGAAGATCTTGCGCATCGGTCATTTTCATTATGATATTCAAATACTCGAATATGACAAGGATTTCCCATCTTGCGCTGCATCATCATCATCATGCTGGCATGGCTCGCCTCGAGCGGGCTCGGCGCCGAGGCCGGCAGCCCTAAGGATTTCGCAACGGCAATCCCGCCGATCATGGCCAATCTGCGCACGGCCGCGAGCTATGCACGTACCGGAAACGTCGCGCTGGCGCAGATGGAAATCGACGAGGCGCTGGCGGCGTGGAAGCGGCTTCAGGACAGTGTTATTGCCCTGCCCCCGCCCTACGCGCCGGCTGCGCTGGCCGAATTTCTTGCCAGGGACGGCGAACGGCTTGCGGCGGTGGCGCGCGCGCTTGACAACGGCGATACTGCCGCCGCCGGGCGCGAGCTGCTTGCGCTCCGCCGGTCATTTCATGAGCTCAGGCGCCAAGCGGGTCTCTACGATCTCGGCGACTGCGTCTTCGAGATCGCGCCGGCAATGGAGAGGCTGCGCGTCGCGGCCACGCGATTCGGTGAGCAACCCGCGTCGGCACGCGCCGAGGATACCGTTGCCGCGGCAGGCGCATTCCGCGATCGTCTGCAGCGCTGTAACGATTGGGCCAGCGCTGATGTCTCCGGGCAGGGTGAATTTCGCCGCCTGATCGACGGCGCGATCGCTAGCAGCGGCGAGATCGCCCATGCCGCGATGGCTGGCGACGGGCCGCTCGTGCATCGCTACCTGATCGAGCTGCAATCCTACGCGCAGCTCCTCGATTTCCGTTACGGTTAGTCTCAACCGATACTGGTCAGCCCGGGAAAACGCTCGAGCAGCCATTCCGAGACCGCCGGCATCATCCCCGTCAGGAACATCAGTCCGGTCGCAACCAGGAAGGCGCCCATCGTCTTCTCGACCAGGCCGAGATGCCGGCGCGCACGACCAAGCACCGCAATGAAACGGCCGGTGAAGGCGGCCGCAATCAGGAAAGGAATGCCGGTGCCGACCGAATAGGCGAAGAGCAGCAGCGCCCCTCGTCCCGTCGTCTCCTCCGAGCCCGCCATCAGCAAGACGGCCGCGAGAATGGGCCCTGCGCAGGGCGTCCAGCCGAACGCAAACGCCAGCCCCATGACGAAGGCGCCCGCCACGCCCGTCGGGCGGTTGTCGACCTGCAGCGTCGCGCTGCGATAGAGCAGCGGAATCCTGAACACGCCGAGAAAATGCAGGCCCATGACGATGATCAGGACGCCGGCGACGACGCCGAGCGTCGAAAGATGGGCGGAGATGAAGCGTCCGGCAATCGAAGCGGTCGAGCCGAGCGCAATGAAGACGAGCGAGAAGCCGGCCACGAAGGCCAGCGCCCAGACCAGGATGCGCGGCCGCAGATCGGGTTTCGCGCTCGACAGATCCGTGACCGAGACGCCCGCCATGTAGCAGAGAAAGGGCGGTACCAAGGGTAGGATGCAGGGCGACAGAAACGACAACAGGCCCGCGACGAAGGCCGCACCCAGCGTGACGTCCAAGGTCATGGCACCTCACCCCTATTACATATGCGAATTTAATGATATAAAGAGACGAAGAAGTCCAGAGGTCCGTTACGCAGGATGAACCGAATCATCGCATCGCTCGCCGTCGCGCTCGCGCTATCCGCAACCGGATCGCGCGCGGCCGAGCTCGTCATGTTCGAGCGTGCTGGCTGCGTGTGGTGCGCGCGCTTCAATGCCGAAATCGCGCCGGTCTACGCCAAGACCGAGGAGAGTCAGGCTGCGCCACTGCGCCGTGTCGACCTGAACAGCCCCTTGCCCGCCGATCTCGCCGGAATCGATCCCGGCGCCTTCACGCCGACCTTCGTCGTGGTAAAAGAAGGCCGGGAGATCGGGCGCATTCGCGGCTATCCGGGAGATGCCTTCTTCTTCGGCCTTTTGGACCGGATCCTGACCGGCGCAGGGTCGGAGCCGCGACGGTCGTGACCGCTCATTAAGGATCTTGCTCAGGGGAATTTGACGCGATGCCATTGCCAAAGCTGAAGGAGATCGAGGGATCGGCCGAGCTCGAGCAGATGATCGAGAAGGCGCGCGAGGCCAGCGACATGCTGAAGGCCTTGTCGCACGAGTCCCGATTGCTGCTGCTGTGCATCCTCGCCGAAGGCGAGAAATCCGTAACCGAGCTCGAGCAGTTCCTCGGCGAGCGGCAGTCGACGGTCTCCCAGCAACTCGCACGACTGAGACTCGACCGGCTGGTCACCACACGCCGCGACGGCAAGGCGATCTACTACAGTCTCGCCAACGAGGACGTGCGCAAGATTCTCACCGCCATCTACGATGTGTTCTGCGAGCCGGTGCGCCGGCGCCGCCGGTAATTCTCTGCTCTGGATTTTTGCACCTTCCCGGCGCAGACTGCCCGACAAGCAAACAAACACTCCGGGGAGGCATGCTGAGTCCTTCGACCATGGCATTTGCATGCGGGCTGGCTGCTGGCGGCATACTCGGCGTTGCGGGCCGCGCCGGTCGGTTTTGCACGCTCGCGATGCTCGAGGACGCGTTCTTCGGATTGGATTATCGCCGACTGAAATCCTTCGCGCTGGCTACGGCCGTGGCACTGCTGGCTACGCAAGCGCTCGCCGAGTTCGGCGTCGTCGATCTGTCACGGTCGATTTATCTGACGGCATCGATCGGCCTGGGCGGCGCGATCATCGGCGGGCTGATGTTCGGCGTCGGCATGGCGCTGGTCGGCACCTGCGGCTTCGGCACGCTCGTGCGCGTCGGTGGCGGTGATTTGCGCGCCATCGTGGTCTTTCTCGTGCTCGGACTCTCGGCACTCGCGACCATGCGCGGCATCACCGGCGTGCTACGCGTCACGTTGATCGAGCCATTGTCCGTGCAGCTCGCCGAAGGCAGCAATCAGACACTGACCTCGCTGCTCGGCGCGGGCGGTGCCGCGCGCGCGATCCTCGTCGCAGCAATTGGCGCCGCGCTCGCCTTCTGGGCGCTCGCGGACGGCAGGCTGATCCGGTCGCCGCGATTGCTCGCCTCCGGCCTTGCGGTCGGCGCCGCGATCGCATTCGGTTGGTTCGCGACGGGGTGGCTTGCCGACGACGAATTCGATCCCGTGCGCGTCTCCTCGCTGAGCTTCGTCGCACCGCTCGGAGACACTATCCTTTATATCGCGACCTTCTCCGGTGCCCGGCTGAATTTCGGCATCGGCTCGGTCGCCGGCGTCATCACCGGTTCGTTCGCCGCCGCGATGCTCGCGCGCGGCTTCCGCTGGGAGGCCTGCGACGATGCCCGCGAATTGAAGCGTCACATGATCGGTGCGCTCCTGATGGGCATCGGTGGCATCATGTCGATGGGATGCACCATCGGTCAGGGCCTCAGCGCGTTCTCGACGCTTTCGGTCTCGGCCCCCGTGACGATGCTGGCGATCGCCTGCGGAGCGCGGCTCGGGCTTGAGTTCACGATGACCGGCGAGTGGCTGCCGGCAGTGCGCAAGCTGTTCGGAGTCTCGACGTAATGGAAAAGGACCGCCGCTTCTGCGAGGCGACCGCCGAGCGCGGCCATGCTTCGCTTCATGGCCAAGTCCACAGCGTGCTCGCTGGCCCACAGCGACACCACCGCGCCCTCGGCCCGCAAGCGATCCGCGACGTCGCGTCCAATCCCGGATGCGGCGCCGGTCACGATCGCGGTCCGAGCCTGGAATCTTCCCGCGAACATCAAGCGATCCCCTTCGAAGGCGCCCAGGTCGTCACCTCTTGACGCTGCGTTCCAAGTCCCTGAATGCCGAGTGTCATGACGTCGCCAGCCCTGAGGTAGACCGGATCCGGCTTCATGCCCATACCCACTCCGGGAGGCGTCCCCGTCGCGATGATGTCGCCAGGCATCAGCGTCATGAACCGGCTTACGTAGCTGACGATCTCGGCGCAGCCGAAGACCATTGTTCGCGTGCTTCCCTGCTGCATTCGGCGGCCATTCAACTCGAGCCAGATGTCGAGCCTCCCTGGATTCGGCACCTCATCTGTCGTGACGAGCCAGGGGCCGACGGGACCGAAGGTATCGCAGCCCTTTCCCTTGTCCCAGGTGCCTCCCCGCTCCATCTGGTACTCGCGTTCGCTGCCGGTCGTCGCAGGCACTCCCCGGTTTGGAGTGCCTGTTTCGGGCGTCGGAAAATTTGTCGCAATCGGGCTGAACTACGCCGATCACGCAGCCGAGGCAGGTCTTCCGCTGCCGTATGCTGAAGCCTCGTGTGGAGGCCTCAACAAGAAATCCGGTGATTCCACCCTTGCGCAGAGCCACAACTTCGGGCGCATAGCGACCGGACGCGTCGTAAAGCTGGCGCTCCGAAGCGAGCAAAGAGTGGTTATCTCGCTCGATCGCAGCAACCTCGCGATCGATGAAGCGCACAACAGCATCACGGATCGTGGTGATTTCTTCGCTGACTGAAAGATCCATATCCTCCCCGTGTGCCCAATCGCGCATTTTTCGGAGAAACCGCGCGCGGTGAAGCGACAGCAGCGGTGGTCGGCGATCGGCGATCGGCGATCGGCGATCGGCGATCGGCGATCGGCGCGCGCGCAATAAAACGTTTCATAAACGAGTCAAGTCGATGGGCTCAGGAATGCTGGGCGCACCGGTTTTTTCGTTGTATGACCAGCTCTAAAGCTCTGCCCAGCGAGGGTTTTTTGCGTGAAACGGATCACTATTCGCGACGTAGCCAGGGAGGCCGACGTCTCAATCGGAACCGCCTCCAGGGTCATCAACGGTGCGCCGAACGTCGAAGCGGCGTATCGGACGCGGGTGTTGGCTGCGATCAAAATGCTCGGCTTTGTGCCGAACCGCGCGGCACAAGAGGTCCGCAAGGGCCGCTCCCGCGAAATCGGCATCATCGTGCGCGACATCACCACGCCCGTACTCGCGAGCTTTGTGAGGGCGGCGCAGGATCTGTTTGAAGACGCGGGCTATGGCCTGCTGATCTGCTCGTCAGACAACCGGAAGGATCGCGAGCTCGAGCTGCTGCGACGCTTCCGGCAGCGCCGGATCGAGGGGCTGATCACCACGACATCGTCCGAGGTCGACACGGATCTGGCGCAGGCACGGAATGATCTCGACTTTCCCGTCCTGATGTTCGACCGCGAGGTCGATGGCGCACATGACATCGTGCAGGTCGATCATGCGAGCGGGGTACATCAGGCCGTTACTTACCTGCTCTCGCTCGGGCATCGACGCATCCTCCTGTCGACGGGCCCATTGAACATCTACCCCGCCCGCGCGCGCGTGGAGGGTTACAAGCGGGCATTCGCCGCGCAGAAGCTCGATGTCGACCCGACGCTCGTTCGCACGGCCGGGTTCGATGCAGCCACGGGATTCCGGGAGACCGCCGTTGCGCTCGAGCGGGCGAATAGGCCGTCGGCGATCATCGCGGGTGGCATCGACATGTTGCCCGGCGTGCTGAAGGCAATCCGTGCCACGCATCTTCGCGTTCCCGGCGATATCTCGGTCATCGGCGGCGCGGATTCGGACCTCGCCCTGCTGGCGTATCCGGCGATCTCCGTCTTGCGGTGGGACTTTACGGAGATTGGCGCGACCTGCGCGCGAATGCTGCTCGAACGCATCGAATCCGCCAGCACGGAGCCACGGAGGCTGGCTTTCGCGCCGGAGCTCGTGGTGCGCGATTCGTGTGCAGCCGTCGCGATCGCGACGCCGCATAAGCGGGAATCGCGGCGGAAGTAGACTGCCGGCGGCCCGTCTTCGCGAGAGGCTCCGGGAAAACCTTTATGAACCGGTTCATCAACGGACGACAACGAGAACCTCATATGACTCGGGCGGAACGCAGCTCCAAAAGCCTTTCGGCCGGAAGCCCGAGCCAGGCTCCGTAGACGGAGTCGTTGTCTGCCCCCAAAGCGCGGCTCGGCTCGGCTCGGACAGGATCGACGCCGTGAAAGCGCAATGGACTGTTGGGAAGGACGACACGCCCCAGCTCGGGATGTTCGATCCACTGCAGCACGCCGCGCTCGAAAAGATGCCGGTCGCTCATGACCTCCGCGAGATCCCGCACTGGCGCACAGAGAAAACGGAAGGCCTTGGCCGCCGCCATCAATTCCTGACGCGTCTTGGTCATGGTCCATCCGGTGACCATCTCATCTGTCTGCTGCATGCTCGCGACCCGAGCCGCATTGGTCGCGAAACGAGGATCGGTCAGGATGTCGTCGTGTCCGAAGGACCGGCACAGCGCCTGCCAATGATGCCAGCACCCTGATCCGCAGCGGCAAGGCGGCAACCGTCGCTCTCACCATGGGCCATCTGGGTGCCGTGCTGGTGACCCGAGAGCAGGTGCTACGCACAGAGCCGCTTGCGATTACGCCCGTTGGCGCCGTCGGCGCAGGCGACAGCTTTCTCGGCGCACTGGTGTGCGGGATGGCATCAGGGGCGGCTCTTGAACACTGCTTTCGGCGCGCCGTTGCTGCCGGCGCCGCGGCCCTCATGAATCCCGCGGGCCTTGCTTACCTGATGACGTCGAACGTCTCGCCGGGTAGGTCGTGCTCACGGCGGCCTGACCGAGCCGGCCGGACGTACGCCTTGTCAGCGCTGCCGCGCGGCGGCGACGTCGCCAAGCGCTTGATCTTTCGCAAACCGATGGCTTGCAGATGCCGGACAATGCCGGCCACGGTACAACCACGTTGCAGCGCAGGAAACCCGCGCGATGGACATTTCAGCCTATATCCGCTGGTTCAAGGATATCCGTCTTGCCGACGTGCCGCTCGTCGGAGGCAAGACCGCGTCGCTTGGCGAACTGTATTCGGAACTCACACCCGAAGGCGTGAAGGTCCCGAACGGCTTTGCCCTGACAGCAGCCGCCTATCGCGACGCCCTGACCGAGGCGGGCGCGTGGGACAAGCTCCGCCCCCTGCTCACCGGGATCGATAAGCGAAAGATCAGCGACCTCGCCAGACGCGCCGCGGCCGCGCGCGCTATCGTCTATTCCGCAACCGATCGGAAGGATCTCCGCCAGCAGGTCGCGCAGGCCTATCGGCAACTCGAGCAGGAATATGGACGCAACACGGCAGTTGCCGTCCGCAGCTCGGCCACCGCTGAAGACCTCCCGACGGCAAGCTTTGCCGGCCAGCACGACAGCTTCCTCAACATCCGCGGCGCAGACGAGCTGATGGACGCCTGTCGTCGCTGCTTTGCCTCGCTGTTCACGGACCGCGCGATCTCCTACCGGATCGACAACGGTTTCGATCACTTCAAGGTCGCGCTGTCGGTCGCGGTCATGAAGATGGTCCGCTCCGACCTCGCGGCGAGCGGCGTCATGTTCACGCTCGATACCGAGAGTGGATTTCAGGACGTCGTATTCGTGACGGGCGCCTATGGCCTCGGCGAAAACGTCGTGCAAGGCATCGTGGACCCCGACGAATTCTATGTCCACAAACCGACTTTCAATGCCGGCTTCCGCGCCGTGCTGTCGCGCCGCCTCGGAGGCAAGGCCAAGCGGATGGTCTACGGCCGCGGCCACAAGACCACGCGCAATGTGGCGACGGCGCCGAACGATCGCCGGCGGTTCTGTATCAACGATAATGAGGTTCTGACGCTGGCAGGATGCGCGGTATTGGTCGAAGGCCACTATTCGAACAGGGCCGGCAAGCCGACGCCGATGGACGTGGAATGGGCGAAGGACGGCAAGGACGGCGCACTCTACATCATCCAGGCCCGACCGGAGACGGTCGCATCTCGCCGCAAGCCGGAAGCGCTCGAGCGTTATGTCCTGAAAACGCCAGGCAAGGCGATCGCCGAAGGCCGCGCCGTCGGCGAGAAGATCGCGGCCGGTCGCATCCGCCTGATCAAGAACGAACGGGAGCTCGGCAAGTTTCAACCGGGCGAGGTGCTCGTTGCGACGGCCACCAGCCCGGACTGGGAGCCCGTGATGAAGCTCGCTGCCGCCATCGTCACCGACCATGGTGGCAGAACCTGCCATGCCGCCATCATTGCGCGCGAACTTGGGGTGCCGGCGGTCGTCGGGACCGGCAACTTCAGCAAGAGAGCGAAGACGGGTGCGGCCGTGACCATATCCTGCGCCGAGGGCGATATCGGCCATGTCTTCGAGGGCAAGCTAGCTTACGACGTCGAGCAGATCGCGACGGAAGGGCTTCAAAAGCCCCACACGGAAATCATGGTGAACCTGGGCAATCCGGAAATCGCGTTCAAGACCGCCCTGCTGCCGAGCGATGGCGTCGGCCTTGCGCGCATGGAATTCATCATCAACCAGCACATCGGCATCCATCCGATGGCGCTCGCCCGTCCCAACAAGGTGACCTCGGCGCAAGATCGGCGGAAAATCAAGCTGCTGACCGCCCGCCACAAGCGGCCCTCCGACTTCTTCATCGAACGCCTGTCGGAGGGGGTTGGTACCATCGCGGCCGCGTTCCATCCCCGCCCCGTGATCGTGCGCCTCTCCGATTTCAAGACCAACGAATACGCGAATCTTCTCGGTGGCGCCGATTTCGAACCCCGTGAAGAAAACCCGATGCTCGGATTTCGGGGCGCAGCGCGCTACGCCCATCCCGCCTATGCACAAGGCTTCGCATTTGAATGCGCGGCCTTGCGGCGCGTCCGGCAAACCATGGGGCTCACCAATCTCAAAATCATGATCCCATTTTGCCGGCGCGTCGAGGAGGCGCGCAAGGTCATTGAAGCGATGGCAGAGCACGGTCTCAAGCGAGGCGAAGGCGACCTCGAGATATTCATGATGTGCGAGATTCCGAACAACGTCATCCTGATCGACCAGTTCGCCGAATTGTTCGATGGCTTCTCGATCGGTTCCAACGACCTGACCCAGCTCACGCTCGGCGTCGATCGGGATTCCGAGATCGTTGCATTCGACTTCGACGAACGCGACCCGGGCATGCTGCAAATGCTGTCAATGGCGGTCCGGGGCGCAAAACGCAATCGCCGCCACATCGGCATTTGCGGCGAGGCGCCGGCGAACTATCCGGACATCGCGAGGTTCCTGGCCGGGCTCGGCATCGATTCGATCAGCGTGAATCCATCCAGCGTGCTGCGGACCATCAATATCGTCCGGGAGGCCGAGCACGACCGTGCCGCAGACAGGCGGGTCGCCTCGTGACGGCCAACTGCGGCCGCCTCAGAGATATACGGCGTCGATGTCGACCGTCGATTCGACACCGACCTTGACGAGGTTCTTCGCAAGCCAGTCATCCGCACATTTCCGCCCCTGGTCGCGAAGATAGGTGAGAAAGCACCAATCGGCGTTCGCCTTGCTCGTCGAACTCAGCGTCGTCATGAAGGTATCATCGGCGATGCTGTGGATCAGGACATGCGGCAGCTCCTCGCCGACGATTCGGTGCTGCGTGACGAGCCGGGTGACGAAGCTGATCGCCCGCATCTCCCGCATCAGCGACGAATTGAAGCTGATCTCGTCGATGCGGTTTGCAATCTCCTCGGCCGTTCGCGGCAACTCCTTGCGCATCAGCGGATTGATGTGAACGATCGCGATATCGGATGCTCTGCAATTGTAGATCAGCGGGAAGAGCGCAGGATTTCCCATGTAGCCGCCGTCCCAATAGGCCTCGCCGTCGATCTCGACGGCATGAAAGACCGTAGGAATGCATGCTGAAGCCAGCACAGCGGCGGAGGAGATCTCCTTCCCGGTAAAGATCTTGACCTTGCCGGTGCGAACGTTGGTCGCCGAAAGGAAGAGTTTCACCGGACAGTCCGGCCGCGCCAGCACGTCAAAATCGACGGACTTCTCGACAATGTCGCGGAGCGGGTTGAGATTGGCGGGATTGAAATCATACGGGGACAGCACGCGCGTCAAGAGACTCATGCCGGAAAAAATCGGAGACCAAGTCAGCTTGTAGTTTCTCGTCACCCGGTCAACGAAGCTCGGCTGCAACGGCCCCTGCGTGGCCAGCAGGCTGACGCGCGCCCAGTAATCGGCGAGTGCCTTGCGCGCTCCCTCGCGGCCGGCGACTGCAAGGCCGTAGGCGAAGACGGCCGCGTTCATCGCTCCGGCGCTCGTTGCGCTGATCCCTTCGAAAGCGAGATCTTCCTGCTCCAGCAGCCGATCGAGCACGCCCCAGGTGAAAGCGCCATGCGCACCCCCGCCCTGGAGCGCGAGGTTGATGGTCCTGACCATCTTCGCCTCCGTAGGCTTGCGGCCGGCTTCGGTCTGCCTCGAAGCAATTTCCATCGCCGCTACCTTGTCCAAACGGATTGATTCATCGTGCCTCAGCGCTCAATTTTTCGCGGGAACGAGCCGAAGATAGGCTGTCCATGTTCCGCCTTCGTCTCCGCGGACGGTGAAACCCTCGACGCAGAGACGGTGGACGCCACGAAGCAGGTCGGGATTGTCGCTCGGCAGGAGAACGACCACGCGATCGACGTCCGATAGTTCGGTCGCGCTGAGAAATCCGTTGATCCTTCGCGCGACCGTCGCGTCAATTCCCGTGTAGTTCTCCAGGACAACACGAAGGCGGGCGGGAAACGTCCGATCGCGTCCAAGACTGCCCGAAAAGCCGGTCCGGCCCGGCTCGTGCCTTGCCGGGGTCCAGGACTGCTCGACGACGACGCCGCAAATCGTCACCGGAGGAAACGGCGGCAGCGGAGCCGCTCGTGCGGTCGCGAGCATGACCATGAGCGCGGTGGCCGTCGCGACACTGTTCTTCAGCCACCGGTCAACCCGGAACGCTCGGCGGTTCTGCGCGGCGGCGCACCTAACAGACATGATCGACCTCCAGGACGAGGCGAATTCCGACCTCGTCGTTCTACCTCTCGAGAAGCCATCAGGGACGCGAAGCTGCCTTGGCCGCGTCGAGACGCACCGTGGCTTCGGTGACCAACAGACCCGCCTGCTCGCTCGCGTAATTGTCGCCGAGGTGCAGCTCCAACGGGGCCGACAGTTTGGTCAGCTTGCCGGCGGACCGCAGAAGCACGCCCCCGCCCCGAACGTCGTAGTCGCCGGACGCGATGACGAGCCGATAGGTACCGTCGGGCTGAATGCGGAGATGGGCGAACAGCGGCAGGCCATCGGCCACCACGACGCTGCGGCCCAGGAATTGTGCGTCGACATATACGGAACGGATACACCTGAAACGAGCCGCGGCGTGAACGACATGTACTTGCCGGCACCATTGGCGCTGAAGCTGACATAGACATCGCCACCATTGCTGAAATCAAAACTTTCGCTCGATTGCGCGGTGATGCCGTCCTGCCGTCCGTTGATCACCCGGCCGTTGGTCCAGGCACCGCCGATCAGGGCAACACCCCGTCCGGTTCCGCGAACCCGACCGGTCTGCAGACCGACGGCGGTCCAGGCGCCCGGCGTCAACGGTACCGTCAACACCCTCTGCAACGGCGTCGCTCCGCCGGCGCGATCGGAGTCCTGTTGACCGGCGGGTGGCGGCTTGCGCTCGATCTCGGCGAGGCGGGCGCGCGCGAGATCGGCAAAGACGCCCTGCGGATAGCGGGTCAGATAGGCTTCGATCTCGCCTGCCGTTCGCGAGTCCTTGACCGACTGCCAGAACAACATCTCCTCCGAGGAGCCCGTTCCCGGCTTGACCGTGACCGTGCCCTCGATCTTGAAGGTGAAGCGTCCGGTCAGCGACGAGGAATCCCACGGCACCTGCTTGCCGTTCGTCGACTGCATCACGTCGTTGCGTACCTCGATCATCAGGTCCGAAATCGAGAGTCCCGGCTCCTCGATGTGCTTCAGCAGCGCCGTCGTGAACGGACTGTTGCGTCCGTCGCCGTCGAGCGCCACGTTGTCCGGCTGCGTCGCATAGGCCACGAACGTACCCGACACCGCCGGCACGCGGCTCAAACCGCGCCCCAACGCACCTGCCGAACGTGTCCCCATCGTCCGCGACAGGCTTTGCGCGAACGGATTATCGCGGCAGGCGTCGAGCATCACGATGTTGATCCGGCTGCCGCGCCGCAACTGTTGCATACCGAGTTCGAGAGACACCAGCGCCACGTCGAGCTCGGCTTCGTATTCGACCTGCGCATCGGTCGGCACCAGATAGTTCTGACCGTTTACTTGAACACCATGACCGGCATAGAACAGCGCCGCCACGTCGGCGCGTTCTGCCGCCCTGCCAAAGGCGACCAGCGCCTTGATCAATGCCGCCCGGTCGAGATCGATACCACCGAATGTCTCGAATCCGAGAGCCTTGAACTTCGCGGTCATGTCGGTGGCGTCGAGCGGCGCGTTGCGCAGCACCGGCGCATGCTTGTAGGCACCGTTGCCGACAACCAGGGCGACACGCTTTTCGGCCTGCGCGGCCGCAGCCGACACGGCCAACAGCCAGCACGCCAATCCGATCAAGCACAGCCGCAAGCCTCCCATGGCTCCCTCCTGCACCATCTTCCGCTGGGCGGGTAGCCGCGACCTTGCGCTAGCGCAACATCCTGCCGCCGGACGGGACGCGGGGAAATTCCCACCACTTTTGCGGAAGATCAAACCGCACTCCGACGCGGATATTTAAATGGATCAAAATGTTCACGGCCGCGGCCGCTCGGCCGGGCTAGAAAGAGATTGCTGAAATCATGCAGAGGGCTCTTTTCTCAGCCGTGCTCATGGTCCTCTTGATCCTCCTGGGCGCGAACATCTGCAACGCGCAGAACGCCGACGTCAGGATGGCTGAGAGCTACTTGCGCTCGGCCCAGCAAGGAGACAGCAAGGCCCAGCTCTACCTGGGAGCGCTGTATGCTCAGGGCGTCGGCGTTTCGCAGTCCGACTCCGAGGCGTTCCGGTGGTTCTTGTCCGCCGCCGAACGCGGTCATCCCCAGGCGCGTCTTGTCGTCGGCGAAATGTATGCCATTGGCAGGGGCGTCCCCAGGAACAACGTGGATGCCTACAAATGGGCGTCAACGGCCGCGACGAGTTCGAATTCCGCGGAAATCCAGCGCAGCGCACAACGGCTTCTGGACATGTTGATGGGCCGTATGACGGGCTCCGATGTCGCCGAAGCCAAGCGGCTGGCCCAGTCGATCGGGCCCTCGAGCAGCCAGGTCGCCGTCATCCGGCCATCCGAACCCACGGTCGAGCATCCCCCGAGCGACCGCCGGCGCGGTGCCGAGTACGACAGGCTGACGGATGCGATCAACCGCGATCCGCGGGATGCGGACGCCTATTACAAGCGAGGTAATATCCTGGCACGGCTGCGAGAATTTGAACTCGCCAGCAAGGACTTCGGTCGTGCGATCGAACTCAATCCGAACGATCCGCAAGCCTACAACAACCGTTGCTGGGTCAACGTCGCACTCGGCTTGGGCCAGATGGCGGTTACCGACTGCAACGAAGCGCTACGCCTTCGGTCGGACTATGTCGACGCCCTCGACAGCAGGGGCCTTGCTAACCTGCAGCTCGGTCGGCTCGACGCCGCGATCTCAGACTTCAACGATGCCCTGCGCCTGAAGCCAAGGCTGGCGACCTCCCTCTATGGGCGCGGCCTCGCCTATACGCGCCAAGGGAAGTCGAGCGCCGGAAATACCGACATGAAGGCGGCGACCGCGATCGATCCTGGAGTCCGCGACGAGCTGAATTCCTACGGAATACGCTGATCACATCGAACAAGGAGAACGTCGGTGGCACCGGCTGTGATGAAGGCTCTGCGCGGCGCTGCATTCGCCGTCCTGGCGTTGGGTCTGGGTGGTGGCGGATATTATTACTACTACGGCCGGCCGCCGCTCGTGAAGGTCGGGACCGCAACGCTCGCGCCGGTCTCCGAGTTCGTCTATGGCAGCGGCATCGTCGAGCCGATCCAATGGGCCAAGGTCGTGCCGGTTCAACGGAAGCGCCTCGTCCAATTGTGTCATTGCGAGGGCTCCATGGTCAAAAAGGACCAGGTCCTCGGCCAGCAAGACAATGCTGAAGAGACGGCCCAGCTCAGGGAGCTGGAAGCGGCCCACCAGCAGAACATCAGGGACCTCGACCGGGCCATCAAGGATGACAAGCCGAAGGCGGAGCTGGAGCAGCGAAGGACCGCCGTCGATCAATCCAGTTCGCGGATCACGGCCCAGAAGACCCGTATCGATGGATTGGTATTGCGGGCTCCCATGGACGGGCTGGTCCTGCGCCGCGACGGCGAGGTGGGCGAGATCGTCGGGCCGACCGACGTATTGTTCTGGGTCGGGACGGCTTCGCCCCTGCAGGTCGTCGCCGAGATCAACGAGGAGGACATCCTGCATGTCGCCTTAGGCCAGACCGCCCTTTTGACGAACGAGGCTTTCGAAAACCAGTCGATGCGCGCGAGCGTCTCCCAGATCACCCCCAAGGGAGATCCCACGAAAAAATCCTTCCGTGTCTATCTCAGGCTGCCGGCCAACACGCCGCTGAAGATCGGCATGAACGTCGAAGTCAATATCATCTTCCGGGAAACCCCCTCCGCCATGGTCGTCCCGAATGAAGCAATCCTGGACGGCACGGTGCAGCTCGTCACCGATGGTCGCATCAAGCGTGTGGCGGTGACGACCGGCGTGCGCGGCACCCGTGCGACGGAAGTGAAGGGAAGCATCGTGCCAGGGGCGGTCCTGCTGGTGCCGGCGCGAAAGGAGCTCGCCGACGGCAAACGCGTGCGGATCGAGAATCCGGTTGTCGCCCAGGGGTCGCAGCCGTCCGCGACGAGCTTCACGCAACCTGACAGTCGCCCCGAGGCGGGCCGTGACTCCGTGGACCAGGAACTCGCGGGCATGCTGTCGAGCCAGTTGAACGACATCGTGAGCAACGCCCGCAGGGATGCACCGCGATAGACTGACCCGGCTCAGCGATGGGCGCGGTCGGCAACGACCGGCCTCTCAGGCCTTGGCTGTCTCGCTCGGCTGCTCGGCGGGAGCCTTGCCGTGCTCCTGGACGAAGATCCCGGAAATCTTGCCGTCGACCACGTTGACCCTCCGATCGGCACGCGCCGCCAGGCTCACGTCGTGGGTGACGACAATCACCGTGCGACCGCTGTTTGCGACATCGCGCAGGATCGCGAACACCTGGTCCGTCGAAACAGTGTCGAGGTTTCCCGTCGGCTCGTCCGCCACGATCACCGCGGGGTCATTGGCGAGAGCGCGCGCGATCGCGACGCGTTGACGTTGGCCGCCAGAAAGCTGGCTCGGCATGCGGTTCAACTGATCGCCGAGACCCAGCGACGTCAGCAGTTTCGCTCCGCGCTCGTGCATTTCCGCCATCGACAATGTGCCGAGCGTCTGCATCGGCAGCATCACGTTCTCCAACGCGGTGAATTCCGGCAGCAGGAAGTGGAACTGGAAGACGAAGCCGAGCTTGGTCAGGCGCATGTCGGCACGCTCCGAGTTGGACATCGAGGACGTGGCCTGGCCGCAAATCAGTATTTCACCTTCGGTAGGCGCATCGAGCAGTCCGATGAGATAGAGCAATGACGACTTTCCCGATCCGGATGGCCCGGTGATCGCGAGGAACTCGCCCTTGTAGACGGTCAAGTCGATGCCGTTGACGATCGTCGCCATCGTGGCGCCACTCTCGACGCGACGCACCAGACCCTTCGTCTCCACAACGACTTCGCTCATGCTGCACCGCGTATGATATCGACGGGGTGGACCCGGCTGGCCTTTCTGGCTGGCAGGAAGGCCGACAACAGGCAGCATGCCAAGGTAATCAAGGCCACCACGATGTAATGGACGGGAGAGTAGTAGATCGCGATCGCGAGAGTGCCTTCCGTGATCGGGTTCGAGTACTTGATGTGCGTCATGCCGACGCACAAGAGATAGCCGAGCAACCAGCCCACGGGAATTCCGACCACGGCAATCATCGCGGCTTCGATGATGAAGATGGTCTGGACGAAGTATTCCTTCATCCCGAGAGACTTCATGATCGCGATGTCGTTGCGCTTCTCATTGGTGATCGTCGATATGATGCTGTAGATGGCGAATGTCGACGCAAGCATCATGGCGGCCATGATCACGCTCGTGATCTTCTCCTGAACCTTGAACGAGGACAGCAGGTCTGCATTGGCTTCCTGCCAGGGTATCGCCCGGTAACCGATCTGGCTCTGAACCCGGCTGGCAACTTCCGGCGCTACGAACGCGTCATTGAGCTGAATCCTCATTTCGTTGACCAGGTCCGGCTGCCCGGCGAGCATCTGGGCCGTGCGCATCAGACTGTAAATCCGCCGTTCATCGACTTCGCGCACGCCGGACTTGTAGATTCCGGCCACCGATGCCGAGACCGGAGCGCCCGTTCCGGGTGTAATCGTCAGCGTACTTCCGACGCGCGCCCCGATCTTGGTCGCCAAGGCCTGGCCGAGAAGCACGGCATTGGATCCCCGAGACAAGCCGTAAAGTTCGCCGGCGACGATCTGCTTCGCCAGCTTGGACACCGTCTCCTCCTGGCGCGGATCGATCCCGGTCACCGTCACGCCGAAACGCGCGTTTCCGGAATAGACCATGGCCGTGACCTTGACGGACGGGGTTATGGCGCCGGGCAGCCAGTTCCTAAGCGAGCCCAGTACGAGGTTCGAATTGGAGATGCCGGGGCGCTTTTCGGTCGCGGTGAAATTCGATCGCTGCGCGGCACCGTAAACCTGCTCGGCCGGCTGCAGCGACACCGACAAGCGTTCGTCGGTGATGGTGATGTGCGGCATCGCGTCGATCAGCGTACCGACGAATTGTCGCTGGCTTCCTTCCATGACACCGGAGATCATGATCGTGAAGCCCACGCCCGTGGCAACGCCGATCACACCGATGAATGTCTGCCGCAACCGGTTCGTGACGTGGGCCCAGGCGATGAAAAGAACGGGCGGCACTCTCATCCAGTTTGCTCCCAAGCGAGAACGGCCCCGAAGCTGCTCGCCTTCGGGACTTCTCCCCAGACTCGCGACTCCTCGCCGCATGCGATCGCAACCCTTGGCGTCAGTTGTTTCTAAGCTCAAATCGGCTTGTTCCCTTGATCTTCATCAAGGCCGCGAAGCGCACTTCGATCCTAATGTGCCGCGAGAATTCACGTAGAGGGCGAGGGACCATGTCCAGATACCAGCACCCCGGGAACGGTTTCATTCGCGCACTGACGTACATCGCGGGCGGCCTCTTGTTGTTTGCCGGCTGCGGGTTCGCGGGCGCGGCCGAACGGCCCAGCGAATCGCAGATCCTCAACGCGCTGAGGGCGCCCCCGATCGCGCGCAGCCTGTCCGGATCGGCGCCACCGCAGGACGTCAAACGGCAGAACTTCATCAAGAGCCTGCGGGCATCCAAGTCGCGCTCGCTCACCGACGACCAGCGGAGTGAGCTTGCGTCCATTGCCAAGGAAAGGCCGAGTATCGATCTCGAGATCTATTTCGATTACAATTCGGCGGAAATCTCGTCGAGGGCTGCGCCGGATCTGGTCAATCTCGGCCGCGCGCTCAGCAACGCCGAGCTCAAGGGTGGCGTTTATCTCATCGGCGGGCACACCGACGCGAAAGGCGGCGACGACTACAACCAACGGCTTTCGGAACGTCGGGCGCAGGCGGTCAAGGATTTTCTGGTCCGCAGATTCCAGATCGCCGACGACACGCTCGTGACGGCGGGCTATGGCGAGGAGCAGCTCAAGAATACGGCTGATCCATATGCTGCGGAAAATCGCCGGGTCCAGATCACGAATCTGGAGACCAAGCAGGAAGCCGGACGGTAAACAACAGCTCGATGAGCGTCTGATTCGAGACTAACGGTGCCCGCCGCCGACGCGGCGGGTCCCAAATGCCGTTTCGGGATGCTCTGATCGGCTATTTCGACTTCCTGCCGATCGCTTTCTTCGGAATGCGATCGAGCTGGTCTTCGATCGCCGTGCACAGGGTCTTCAGTACCTTGATCCTGGCATGGTACTTGTTGTTCGCCTCGACCAGGGTCCATGGCGCGGACGCGGTCGACGTGCGATCGACCATGTCGCACACCGCGGCCTCATAGCCGTCCCATTTCTTACGGTTGCGCCAATCTTCCTTGGTGATCTTGAAGCGCTTGAAGGCAACCTTCTCGCGTTGCTTGAAGCGGCGGTACTGTTCGTCCTTACTGATCGCCAGCCAGAACTTCACTACCACCGAACCGTGACGGACCATCGAGTCTTCGAAATCGTTGATCTCGCCGTAGGCCCGCATCCAGTCCGCATCCGAGCAGAACCCCTCGATCCTCTCCACGAGCACCCGGCCGTACCAGGAGCGATCGAAGATCGCCAGGTTGCCATGCCGCGGCAAATGCCGCCAAAATCGCCAGAGATAGGGCTGTGCGCGCTCTTCCTCGGTCGGCGCCGCGACCGGCACGTTGTCGTAACAACGCGCGTCCAGCGCCTGGGTGACGCGCCTGATCGCCCCGCCCTTACCTGCTCCGTCGTTACCCTCGAAGACCGCAACAACCGACATCGCCTTGAAGCGCGGATCGCGCGAGGCCAGATTGAGCCGCGCCTGCCATTCCTCGAGCTCCTGCCCGTAAGCATCCTTCGTCATCTTCTGGTCGAGCTCGAGCGCGCTCAGCACGTTCAGCCGGTCGGTCGGCGCGGGGAGCGGAGAGGCTTTCTTCGGTGCCGCCTTCTTCGGTGGCGCCTTGGGGTTCTCTTCGTCGAGCCGCTTGCGCATCACGGTGAGCAGATGGCGTCCGACTGTCAGCGCCCTGAAGTGAGGATCGGCACCCGGCACCACGATCCACGGCGCCTCACCCGTCGACGTTTCGCGCAGGAAGGGCTCGCACACCTTGATGAAGCGGTCGTATTGCTTGAAGTAGTCCCACTCGACGTCCGTCACCCTCCAACGGGTCTTCGGGTCCTGCTCCAGCGCATGAAGCCGCTTCTTCTGCTGGCCCTTCGAAAGATGAAACCAGTATTTGACGAGCAGGACGCCTTCGTCGCAGAGCATCTTCTCCAGGCGCTGGATCTCGCCGACGGCGGTCGAGAACTCGCCCTTGTCAATTTGGCCCATAACACGCTGCACAATCGGCATCGTGTGCCACGCACCGAAGAAGATACCGATCTCGCCTTTGGGCGGGAGAGCGCGCCAGAATCGCCACGCCGGAGGCCGCTCGCGCTCCTCGTCCGACGGTTGGGAGAATGCACGCGCGTGAATATGCCGCGGGTCCATCCACTCATTGAGCAGGTTCACCGTCTCGCCCTTGCCTGCCCCCTCGACGCCCGCGATCAGGATCAGCACCGGAAATCGTCCCTGCTCCTTGAGCTCAAATTGAGCATTGAGCAGAGCCGACCGGAGTTTTGCTTCCTCGCGGCGATAGACGGCCTTGTCGACGTGATGCTTCAGCTTTGCAGATTCAAACATGCCATAATAATGCGGAACTCATCCGGCTTCAAAATGACCCAGATCAAGGTCTCCGGTCGGCAGTCGCTCAAAATGGCGAAAATCTCGAAGGGATCGCGCCATGAAGAGCCTGATTACCGCCATTGCCGGCATCCTCAGTCTGGCCACCGCGGCAGCCGCACAAGCGCCGGTAGCAATCGTCGAGGACGTGCAAGGCAAGGTCGTTGGCGTGGAGTTCATGGATCTCGTCGCGCCAGGGAAGGTCATCAAGCTGGGCCCCGGCGCCTCGGTCGTGCTCGGCTACATGAAATCATGCTGGCGCGAAACCATCACGGGAGGCACCGCGGTCGTCGGCGCCGAGCAGAGCATGGTTCATCTCAGCGACGTGCAGCGCGTCAAGGTCGAATGCGACGTGAATGCCATCAAACTCTCGGATCGTGAAGCGAGCCAGAGCGCAGCGACGACGTTTCGAGCCATGGGCCCCGGTCAGCAGGCGCCGACCGTTCCGACGCCGCAGCTCACCCTCTACGGGCTCTCGCCGGTCGTGGAGATCAAGAGCGTGAGCGGCACGTTGATCATCGAACGCGTCGACGTGCAGGGCGAGCGATATGTGGTCACGATCAAGAAGGACGTTCTTCTGCGCGGAAAATTCTACGACTTCATCAAGACCCAGACATCGCTGACGCCCGGAGGCATCTACACGGCAAGCCTCAGCGGGCGCAAGCTGACCTTCAAGATCGACTCCGGCGCCAAGGCCGGCCCGACACCGCTCATCGGCCGTCTGTTGCGGATGTGAGGAGGGCCGCCGGCGGCGGCGGCTGGGCACATGAAATACCGGGATATCCTGACCGGTGCGGCTGCAGCACTCGTGTGCGGAATTGCCTTCGCCTCGCCCGCCTTCGAGATGATACACGGCCTGTCCATCGACACTCTCACGGCCGTGCGGGCGAGATGGCTCGGCGATCGTCGCGATCCCTCGCCCGCACCGGTGGTCGTGGTCGCCATCGACGAGGAAACCTATCAGACGCCCCCCTTTCAGGGATCTCCGACCCAGACATGGACCCGCGAGATCGGCCGGGTGCTCACGGCAATGATCGACGGCGGCGCCAAGGTCGTCGGCTTGGACGTGATCTTTCCGACCTCGATCGAGCAGTCCGAGATTCCATATGGCGACGAGTTGCTGGGTGCACGGCTGCGCGGCTTCGATCGCGATTTTCTCCGCGCCCTCGCCACGGGCGCAGCCGCCGGCAAGGTGGTTCTGGGCGAGATCCAGAGCCGAGACCAGCCGGTCCGCCCCGCTCCGGCACAGCGCTTTGCCGTGCGCCAGCAGAGCAACATCCGCGCTCTCAACGTCTACACGGATTCCGATGACGTCGTACGAAGGTTGCCGCTGATGTTCGAGATCGGCGGCAAGCCGGTGCCGTCGATGGCGGTCGAGCTGACAGCCCGGGCGCTCAAGGCAGAGCCGATCCTCGCACCGGGCGGCATCATGACGCTGGCGGGCTACGAGATCCCGAGCACTGTGCCGAACACGCTCACCCTCAATTTCCGCGGTGGCGGCGAGGACGTTCCGACCTTCTCGTTCGCGGACCTGCATGCGTGCGTTGCCAAGGACGATCGCGAATTTTTCCATAGGCATTTCGACGGCAAGGTCGTGATCGTCGGCACGCTGCTCGATTTCGATGACCGCCGGCTGACGTCGAAGCGCTTTGTCACGGGCCTCGACAGTGCCGGGGCGCCACGTTGCGCGCAGACTGCGCATCCGGCTCCGCGCCAAGTGAAGCGCAGCTCGATTGCAGGGGTTTACATTCACGCCACCGCCGCGAGCAACCTGATCAACCGCAACGCCGTGGTCGAGCCCGGCCGTCTGCACACCACCTTGATAGCCATCGCCTTCGCCGGGCTGGCGGCGGTCGCCGCGCGGATACTCGCCCCGGTCGCCGCGACGTTGACCTATCTCGGATGCTCAGCGGCATATGTTTTCGGCGCGGCGGTGGCGTTCACCCATTCTCCGCTCGCCCTGCCGCTGACCGAGCCCATTTTCGCGGGGCTCGCGGCCCTGGCGATCATGATCGGATATCGTCTTGTGGTCGCCGACCAGGAGGAACGCTTTCTGCGAAAGAGCTTCGCGCTCTACCTCGCACCCCAGGTCATCGACGGCATGCTGTCATCGGAAAAGATGCCCGAGCTCGGCGGCGAGATGCGCAATGTCACGGTGTTCTTTTCCGACGTCGCCGGATTTTCCACCTTCTCCGAAAGAATGTCGCCGGGCGCACTCGTCGCCCTGATGAACGAATATCTGTCGGCGATGACGGACATTATCGAGAGCTATGGCGGCTACGTCGACAAATATGTCGGCGATTCAATCGTCGCGGTGTTCGGGGCGCCGGTCAGCGATCCCGAACATGCCTGTAACGCCGTGCGCGCGGCACTGCGTTGCAGCGAACGCCTCGAAGAGCTCAACAAGAACAACGTCTCCTTCCAGGGATACAAGCTGGCGCATCGGGTCGGGCTCAATTCGGGCGATGCGCTCGTCGGCAACATCGGATCACGGCGTCGCTTCAACTACACGGTGATGAGCGACGCCGTGAACGTCGCATCGCGCCTGGAGGGCGCGAACAAGTATTTCGGCTCGTCGATCATGGCATCGGAAATGACGGTGGCATTGACCGGCGGGACGTTCGCCTGGCGCGAACTCGATGCAATCCGCGTCAAGGGGCGTTCCGACCCCGTCAAGATCTACGAGCCCTTGGCCGAGTCCGGCAAGCTCACGCCCGAACAATCGCTCAAGGCGGCGGCCTACGCCGAAGGTCTCGCCTGCTGGCGAGCCCGCGAGTTTGGGCGCGCTGTGGACTGCTTTGCGCGGATGGCGGCGACGGATCGGCCGTCTGCGCTGTTTCGCGAAAGGGCGAAACGGTTGGCCGACAATCCCCCGCCTCCCGAATGGGAGCCCATCAATACGCTGGAGGGCAAGTAGCGATGCCTGCAGTTCACCGTTGCGACGTCTTCCGGGTGAGGAAGTAGAAGTCCTCGCTGCCCGGCACCGAGCCATAACTGAACGGCTGCTGTTGCCGGCCCGTCGCCGCCATGACGTCGTCTCTCACCAGGTCGAAAAGCTTGCGAATTTCGATCTGAGGCGTCGCGATGCGCTTGATCAGCGCGG
>NZ_PPPT01000049.1 GCF_006483445.1 Bradyrhizobium guangdongense
CCGCCGCTGATTAGCGGAGGAGCTGCAGCACGCTCTGCTGCGACTGGTTGGCCAGCGACAGCGCGGAGACCGCGATCGACTGACGGGTCGACAGCGCCTGGCTGTTCGCCGCTTCGACGTTGGTGTCGGCCAGCGTCAGGTTGGACGAACCGGTCTGCAGCACGTTGATCAGGCTCTTGTTGAAGTCCTGACGCACCTGCACCACCGAGAGGTTCGAACCCAGGCTCGACGCTTCCGAACGCAGCGTGCTGGACGCCGAGTTCAGGCCGGACAGCACCTTGTTGGTCGCGGAGTTGTCGATGAAGTCGACACCACCGGTCAACGCAGCGAGGCCCAGACCCTTGGAGTTGTAGGTCACGCCCGTGATGTTCAGGCTCGACTTGCCGGTCTCGTCGAACACCAGCTTGAGCTGGTCGCCGTTCAAGAGGTTGATGCCGTTGAACGAGGAGTCCTGCGAGGTCGTGTCGATCTGGTTCAGGATGTTGTTGTACTGGTTGACCAGGTTGGCCCGGGTCGTCTGTGCAACAGTGTCCGCAACCGGCGAAGACGCCGTCGAGAAGGTGAGCGCGGTGGTGAGCGTACCACCGATCACACCGCCCGCCGCCGAGGAGCCGATCGTCGAAGACGCGTAGTCGTTCGTCGTCGAGATCGTCAGGCGGCCGTTGGCGTCGATCGTCGCAGACAGGTTGTTGGCCTGGAGCGACGAGTTGAGCTGGTCGAGCGTCTTGACCGTGCCGTTGGTGCCATCGCCGAAGGTGACGTTGACCGCCGTACCGCCGTTGAAGGAGGTGAAGGTCAAGGTCTTGCCGGAGATGCCGCCGATGCCGGAGGTACGAGCAGCCGTGAAGGCCGAGGCCGTGCCGGTGTTGCCGGCGAAGCCCAGTGCGTTCAGCGCGTTGCCCGTGCCGGTGATCGACAGGTCGGCGTTGACGCCGGTCGAGATCTTGAGCTGACCGGAGGCGTTGATCGACGAAGCCGTCTGGCCGGACGCGGCCGCAAGGGTCGCGGTGCCGTTGGCGGCGATCGTGGCGGACTGGACGCCGGTGGCAAGGTCGATCGCGTTCAGGACGTCAGCAATCGTGCCGGCCTGCAGATAGACCGTCGAGTTGCCGGCGCCGTCGGTGATGACGTTGCCGCTCTTGCCCGAACCGGTCGGGATCGCAGGTGCACCAGCGGAGCCCGGAACCGGGGCGTTCTTGAAGCTGATGACGTGACCGTCCACGTTCAGCGTCGAGCCGTCCTGGATCAACTGGCCGAGCGAAGCCGCGCTCGTGGTGCGAGCCACGGTCACGGTGGCGTTGCCGCCGCCGACAGACGAGGTCAGACCGAGAGCCTTGAGCAGGTCAGCCTTGCCGGTGACACTGAGGTCAGCACCGGTGGAGCTGCGCAGCGTAACCTTGCCGGCCGAGGTGACACCGATGTCGGAGGCCGTTTCACCAGCGCTCGTGCTGATGGTGGCAGCACCCGCGCTGTTCACGGCAACCTTGACACCGCTGGCGAGGTCGATCGCAGTGGCGAGGTCGCCGGCGGTCGCCAGCGGAGTACCGGTCGTGCCGAGATAGACGGTCGAGTTGCCGCTGCCGTCGGTCACGATGTTGCCGGACACGCCCGAGCCGCTCGCAACGTTGGCGGCGGTCGGAGCAGAACCGGCACGGAAGGTGATCGAGTGACCGTTGACGACCAGCGTGTCGCCGTCGGCGGGCTGAGCGTTGCCGATCAGGCCGGTCGCGCTGGTGCCGGTGCCCAGCAGGGTGATGGCGGCGGTCAGAGCCGTCGAACCGTCACCAGCCGTTGCAGCCGAACCGGTGTTGACGCCCTGGGTCGCTCCCAGCGTGATGGCCGAGGTCGCGGCATGGGTGCCGCCCGCGGTGCCGTCATACAGCACGTTGCTGGTGGCAACGGTGCTCGCATAGGAGGTGGTGCCACGGAGGTCAGCAGCCGTCGCGCCCGAAACGGTGGCCGAGACGTTGGACTTGGTGGAGTAGCCGACGGTGGTCTGCAGCGCCTGGTTGGCGATCGACTTCGCGCTGTCGATCAACTTCTGCAGCGAGGTGATGCCGGTGTTGGCGGCCTGCAGAACCTGCACGCCGTTGGCAATGCCATCGAGCAGGTTGTTGATGTCGCTGGCGCGGTTGTCGAGCGACTGGGCGGTGAAGAAGTTGGTCGGATTGTCGAGAGCCGAGTTGACGCTCTTGCCGGTAGCCAGGCGGTTCTGGGTGGTGGCGAGGAGGTCAGCGGTGGACTGGAGAGACAGCAGGTTCTGACGAACGGATGCTGAGAGGACGATGCCGGTCATTGCGTGTTACCTTTCTGGTAAGCGTGCGTGTCTTGTCGATCGTGATTGATCGCGAGACAGGCGGACCGTGCGTTTGAGAATCTAACGAAGCATGAAATGAAAACGCCGCATTGTCTGAGTCGGTGCGCGAAATCGAGCCATTTGGCCGCCCGCCGCGTATTTTAGCCCCCCTCCATCATATTGATATTGCGTGGTTTTTCTCGATGTCTTCGAGACCTTCACAACTCGTTAACTAATGTTAGGGAAGGATTGCAGTCTGATAAGCCCCGAAATGGCGCTGGTTACGAAAGCCAAAACAGCGCTGGTTACAAAAGCGTTGATGGAGAACAGGCATGGCTCTCAAGGTCGAGCTCAGACCGCACGAACGCATCATCGTGGGTAACTGCGTAATTACCAACACCGATCAGCGCGCCCGCCTTCTGATCGACGGCGAGAACGTGCCGATCCTGCGCGAGCGGGACATTCTCACGCCCGAGACGGCCGATACGCCGGCCAAGCTCGTCTATCTGGCGGTGCAGCTCATGTACATCTCGCCGGATCCGCAGACCCAGCACGGCACCTATTTCAGCCTCGTCCGCGACATCGTCACGGCGGTGCCGAGCTCTTGGCCGATCATCGAGAACATCAACAACCACATCCTCAGCGGCGACCTTTACAGGGCTCTGAAGGAGGCCCGCAAGCTGATTGCCTATGAAGAGAAGCTGCGCAGCCACCTTGCAACGCAAACCGGCGACGTCAGCTCGGCCGCCTGATCCGACCGACGCACTCTCCAGACGCAAACTCGCCCCGGACACGGTCCGGGGCGTTTTGTTTTTGCAACGATGTTTGCGAGGCTTACTGTGCAGCGAGCGGCGGTGCGGCGATCTCGACGATGCCATCGCCGGCGCGACGCGCGCCGAACTGCAGTACGGCCGACACCAGCGCGTCGATATCGCTCGCATCGGTGCGGTGATTGACGATCGCCGCGCGGATCGCGAGCTTCCCCTCGAGCGTCGTGCTCGACGGCGCAGCAATACCGGACTCCTGAATGTCGGCGACGATGTTGCCGTTGATGTCATTCGCATCGTCGGCGAGATATCGGAAGCACACGATGTTGAGATTGACGGGCGCGAGCAGCTCGAGCTTCGGCTCGGCGACGATGCGCGCTTCGAGATATTTTGCGAGCGCGCAGGTGCGCGCAATCGCCTCACCGAGACGCGCGGTGCCGAAGGTCTTCAGCGTGAACCAGGTTTTCAGCGCGCGGAAACCGCGCGACAGATCGGGGCCGAAATCGCAGGGCCAGTTTGCGCCGGCGGCAAGCCCCCTCGCCTCGCGCCGCAGATAAGCCGCAGGCTGCGCAAAGGCCTGGCGATGCTGCTCGCCGTCACGGACCAGCAGGAAGCCCGCGTCATAAGGCACCTGCCCCCATTTGTGGAAATCCAGTGCGATGGAATCGGCGAGCTCGATGCCGGCGAGCAGCGGCGCGAGTTCGTCCGACAGGATGGCGAGCGCACCGAACGCACCATCGACATGAAACCAGATTTGCTCGTCTCGGCACAATTCCGCGAGCGCCCTGAGATCGTCGATCGCGCCAACGTCGACGGTGCCGGCGGATGCAACGATGAGGAACGGCTTGAAACCGACTTCGCGATCGATCGCGATCTGCGCGCGCAACGCGGCGACATCGATGCGGTGATCGGCATCGACACCGATCTTGCGCAGCGCATCGGTGCCGAGGCCTGCGATGTCCATCGCCCTGGAGATGCAGCCATGCGCGGCCTTCGACGTATAGGCCGTCAGCAAGGCACCGTCATTGCCGATGCCGTGCTGCCGCGCCAGCGTACCGAGCGCGGAACTGCGCGCCACCAGCACCGCCATCAGATTGGCCATCGACGTGCCCGTGACGAAGATGCCGCTTGCGCCCTGCGGGAATCCGAACAATTCGCGCATCCAGTCCACGATCTGCCGCTCGACTTCGATCGGCATGTGATCGCGACCGCCGAGATTGGCATTCAATCCCGCCGCCAGCATCTCCGCAATCATCCCGACCGCGGTGCCGCCGCCATGAACCCAACCCATGAAGCCGGGATGCACGTTGCCGGTCGCATAAGGCGCGATGTTGTCCAGGAATTCGCGATAGACATCGCCGAGCTCGCTGGCGCCGCGCGGCACGTCGGCTCTCAACTGCGCACGAACGCGATCCGGAATCGGTTGCCAGACCGGGCGCTCGCGAACATTGGCGATGGAATCGATGGTGTCGTCGAGCATGTGATGCGCGAGCGCGCGAAACGCGCTCCAATCCTGCGGATCGAGCGATGCGTTCGCAATATCGGTGCTGACGTCGTTCCTGACCATCTCGTTCATGACTGGCTCCCGGCCTTGGCGTGACGCGCCAGCATCGCCGTGAACGCGGCAAAAATCTTGCGCATCTGCGGCTGCTTGTAGGGAAACACGTCCGGCGAATCCATGTTGTGCACGACAGCGGTGTTGTCGGCCTCGAAAATCAGCAGCTCACCGTTCCTGTTCTCGGCGCAATCGACGGTGAAGTAATCGAGCCCGACACGCCGGCTCATCTCCTCGAGCGCAGCGCGATGACGATGGCCGAACGCAACATCGAAGTCGCGCATGAAGGCCTGTTCTTCAGCGCGCTTCTCCTCGCTGAACGCCATGTAGGCGTTGAGGTACCAGATGTCCCAGCGATCGGCGATCGCCATGTGACAGGCGTAGGGTTTGCCGTCGACCATGGCGAGGCGGTATTTGCGAAAGAGGCCATCGCCGCTCGCATAATCGACGAAACGCGCAACGAAGAATTCCTGCTGCTCATGCGCGGCGAGATAGTCGACGAGCATCGTCGCGTCGTCGACCTTGGCGAGACCGACACCGGCATGCGTGCCGCGCGGCCGCACTATGATGGGATAGCGCAGCTCGCCGACGATGTCCTCGCACCAGATCTCTTCGAGCGACAGCGCGGTCAACTGCGCGCGCGTCGCGCAGACGGTCGCCGGAATCTCGAGCCCGGGAATTCCCCTCAGCAGACGATGCAGCTTGTCGCGATCGAGATTGGCGATGCGATCGGGGCGATTGAGCAGCGGCCTCGGCCAGCGCGACGCCGCGCTGTCGATCGACGCGAGCGCCTCGCGACATTCCTCGGAATCGGAAGCCACGACGATGGCGACGTCGTGATCCGGCAGCGGCTCGGGCAGGCCGACGTCCTTGACGACGTAGAGCGTCAAGAGCTCGATTTCGGATCCCTCGATCAGGAATTCGATCGGCGTGTTGCCGCCCATGTCGATGGCGGCCGCAAGTGCGAGCACGCGCAGCGCGGGCTTGGTCACGGCACAGGGCGAGCGGAACAATTGATGGAAGGCGAGCACCTCCGCCTGGATCGCGAGCCCCGCTTCCTTGTCGCCGAGGAGTTGGGCGATCAGCGACAGGTCGAGCCCCTCGCCGGCCTGTGCGGTGCCGTCGGCAATCTTGGCGACGAGCCGATCGCGCAACGGGCGCAGATCGACGCCGTCGAAGGCCTGGTGCGTTAGCCGCGCAAAACCGATGCGGTCAGCGAATTGCGGCGCGGTCAGGCGAAGCGGATCGGCAAGGTGCTGCATTTCAAACTCCGGAAACTGTCTTCGCTCGTGCGGGGCCGTCTGCGCCGCCGAGCAGCAGCTCGATCTTGACGAGCACATGGGCGATACGGTCGAGAATGTGCTGCAGATTGCGCTGCGCCTTGGCCGCGTCCGTCGACCAGGCCTCCGTGACGAGACGTGCACCGACACAGAGCCGCAACACGGCGTAGGGCGCATCATCCGCCGGATCGATCCGCACCGGCTGGCCGACGAGGCAGCGTTGTGCGGCGACCTGACGGTCCGCTGCGCTGCCATCGATGTCGCCGTTCACGTCGCAGGCGAGCGCGCGATAGATCGCGTTGCTGTCGGCGATCGGGACGGGCCGGCCTTGCCGCAGCAGGGTGAAGGGAAAGATCGTGGTGCGGCAAAATTCTTCGTCGTCGATGCCGGTCTGCCGCGGCGCGGACACGGCACCAAGCGACGGCGTCAGCGCGATCATGCTCTCGATGCCGGCCGCAAGCTCCGCCAGCGCGCGGGAGCGAAATGCCCCCGGCACGGCGTAATAGGCGGCCATCTCGCTCAGCGCCGCCTCCCAGCGCAGCCACTGGCCGAAATTCGGCCGGCTCTCGAAGCGGGACCGGAGCGCACCCCAGGCTTTCGGCCAGTCGCTGCGGCTCGCATAGTCGAGGAAGCCCGGCGCGATCTCCGCGCCGTGGGCGAGCGAGCGCGAAAACCCTTTTGGCACGAGCAGCGCGCCGCTGAAGGCTGGCCCGCCGAAAAACTTCGAGCCGGTCACCAGCACCATGTAGCCGCGGTCGAGATAGAAGCGCAGCCGGCGGCGTCCGAGCCGCATCTGGCAGGCGTCGACGACGATCTTCACCTTGCCGGGCCAGCGTCGCGCGATCTCGTCGAGGCAGGCATCGCTCGGCGCACGCCAGCCGAGTTTCGAGGAGTCCATGATCTGGAGCAGCACCGGCGCGCCACGTGCGACCGTGGTTTCGATCGCGCGCAATATCTCAGCATCGGCATCCCCGCGCTGCGCAATGACCGATGCGGCATCGCGCAGCGGCACGGCGATGGAGTCACCGGCGAGACCTGCAACCGGGCCATCCTTGCGCACGGAGACGCCGCTCGCCGTCACATTGCTGAAATGATGCCCGCGTGCGGTCGCGGCCGCGCCGCTTCCGGTCTGGTCGGAGCCGACCACGATCGCCACCGGCGGCCGGCCGAACGCGGCGCGCGCCAGAAACAGCGCGTGGAGCTGGGAATCGGTGCCCGAGGGCGAGAACACGACATCCACCCGCGGCGGGAGTTGCAGATGGCCGCGCAGCGCGTCGCGCATGTCCTCGACACGGGCGTCGAAAGCGACGTCGACCTCGTCGAACAGCGATCTGTGCATCAGCTCTTCGCGGGCCAGCGCGGCCCGCTCATAGGCCGGCTCGGAGATCGACGAGGCGGTCGAGGATGCGAAATTCCAGATGTCGTCGGTCGGCATCGGCGCGCAGCCATAGGCGTTCAGGCGGCTTTGCGGATCGAGCGCGAGGCGAGTGTCACCGCCGGAGGCGAGCAGCGTGTCGAGCGGCGTGAACAGATCGCGCAGGCGATAGCGCGGACCATCCGCAAGACGCAAACGGGACGCGCCGGCATTCATCTGTGACGCTCACGCCGCATCGGCGGCGACCGCAGGCGCGGCCGCGAATTGCGAAGCAATGTCGCCGTGGAACACCGACGGGCCGACATGATCGAGCGAGCTCTGGATGTCGGCCCAGATCTCGCCGCCGATATCGGTCCAGCGCTTGCAGAAGGCGAAGTCTTCGGAGAGATAGGTGCCGGTCGCGGGATCGATCATGCATTCGAACAGCGCGAAGCGGTTGCGGCTCGCAGCCAGATTATCGTGCGAATGCTCGCGGAAGAACTGCAGGTTCGCGTAATCAGGATGACGGCACATCGCCTCCAGCACGTGACGCCGGATCATCAGGAAACCGGTGCCCGCATAACGCACCCGCGTAAAGCCGTTCACGACCACGATGCGATCGGGATCCTCGATCTCGAGCACGTAGTCGAGCGAGGCCGCCGGCACGTCCGTCCGCCCCGCCTCGATCGCCCGCTTGGCCTTGGCCCAGTTGACGCGCTTGATCGGGTAGCAGCCGGCGACGACGTCGGCACCGCATTCGATCAGTCGGAACACCTGCTCGGGCTTGAAGCCGATATCGGCGTCGACGAACAGGAAATGCGTCGCCTTGGGGTCGTCGAGGAACATCGCGACCAGATTGGCCCGCGCCCGCGTGATCAGCGCGTCGCCGTCGCGCAAGAGCACCTTGAGCTCGAGATTGGACATGCCGTGCACGGCGCGCTGCAGCGCGAAGATCGAGCTCGCATAAATGCTCGACACCTGCCCGCCGAAACACGGCGTGGCGACCACCAATTGCATCCGCTCCGACATCAATGGCTCCGCGCGCCCCAAATCCTCACCAAGAGGTAAAGAGGCATGGTTAACGGGACCTTAACGGCCCCCTCAGAGGAACTTGACGAGCGAGAGCTGCGCCAGGCTCGCGGTCGTCTGGTAGGACGCCTGAAGGGCATTCTGGAGTGCCAGGATCTCGCTGGCGACCTGATCGGGCGAGGCCGACTCGGCCTGATCGATAATGGTCTGGAGCTGCGCCTTGGCCTGGGTCTGACGCGTGGTGGCGTCCTTCATCGTGTTCTGGGCCATCGCGATATCCGTCTGGATATCCTCGATGCGCTGCTGGCCGGGCTGCTGGGTCAGCGCCTGCGCCGTTCTCTGGCTCAGGGCTGCGACCGCGCCTTTCGAATATTGCCCCGTGGTCGAGGTCGAGAACGTTCCGAACACGGCGATCGCCTGCAATTGCCGCCGGATCGCATCCTCGTCGGCCTGCGCGCCGTATTGGACCGTGATGGAGTCGTCGACCCGCGCCACTGCCGTGGAGCGCGCCGAGCCCGGCCCGTCATTGCCATTGTACCACCTGACGGTGTTGGCCGTGCCGTTGACCAGCGTCGTGGCCGTCCCCGCGGGCGATGAACCGACCCGCAGCGGCGCCTTTGCCGCCGTGATCGTGGTTGAGGAGAAGCCGAGCGATCCGAGCGCGGTCGCATTGGAGCTCGTGATGTTCAGGCTGCCGGGGTCGTCGGTGTTGATGGTGATCACGCCGCCATGGATGGTCGACGGCTTCGAGGTCCCGGTGATCTGGTCGACCTTGCCGAGCAGGGTCTGGATGCTGTCGGTGACGTTGATCTGGTTGCCGGTCGCGCCGGAGGCGACGAAGGTGAGCGTGGTGCCGTTGACCGTGATGGTGTCGCCGGCCGAAAAGCCTGGTGAGAGCACTTCCGGGCCGCCCGTGGTCGCAGTCCCGCTCAGCAAGGTTGAGCCGGTGATCGGAGGCGTCGACGGCACATTGCCGCCACGCGCCACGCTGCTGATGCCCAGCGCCGTTGCTGCCGCGCCGCCGGTGACGGACACGTCGGTGGTCGTGCCGGTGGAGATCTGGATGTTGCCGCTCGCACTCAGCGTCGCGGTGACGCCTGGGCCGCCGGCGGTCTGGATCGCAGTCAGGATGTCTTGAACCGTCGCGGTGGTGCCTGCGCCCAGACCGATCGTGGTGTTGCTGCCGACTGTCGAAACGGTGGTTCCGCCGTTGAATGTGACCGTGTTGCCGTTGATCGTCAGCGTCGTCCCGCCGAGCGCGGTGAGGATGCCCGAAGCGAGATGGTTGCCTGCGGTCGCATCGAGTGAGGTGGTCGAGGCTGCCGCGGCCGCTGCGTTGTCCTGCAAGGCGACCGAGCCAGTCGCAGTCGTGGACGTATAGGCCGAGATCAGATTGCCGGTGGCCGCCGCGTTCGCGGTTGCGGATCCCACCGTATTGAAGAAATTGTCGCCCGCCGTAATCGCGGATGCCGCCACCAGCGAGGTGCCGGCGAGCTTCTTGATGGCGGTGTTCAACGCGGTGTTGAGGTTGGTCGCCGTGTTCGCCGGCGTCGTGGTGTCGATCGCAAAACTGCCCACGGGCGTCGGCGTCTTGCTGCTCGCGGTCAAATCGATCTGCTCGGTCGTGCCGTCCGGCAGCGTGAACTGAATGCTGAGCTTGTCGCCGTCAGCGGGATTGTTGCCGTTGAGATCGATCGAAAACGATACGGGCGATCCGCTCGGCCCGGTCAAGGTGGCGCCGGCCAGCGTCGAGGAGGCCGCCTTGAGCTTCAGTCCGAACGGCGAAGTGGCGGAATCCTCGGCCACGTTGATCGAGCTCGCGGTCGGCTGCGTCTGCACCAGCCGCCCCATGCCATTGGTGCCGAGGTCTGCGGCCTGGCGTTCGGCCAACACGGTCTTGAAGCCGTCCTGCGTCGTGGTGCCGTTGATGATGTCGCCGGCATCGGCAACCGGCTGGGTGTTGAAGGCGGTCCCGGAGAACAGATAGCGATTTCCGGTCTGCGTGTTCAACACGCCGACCATCGAGCCGAACTGGGCCGCGGCCGTGTTCTGCGCGATCGTCTGTCCGTTGACGTTGAGATCCTGCGCGGTGTTCGCGGCGCCGGTCTGCGTGGTGCTGCGAATGGTCGTCAACGCCTGCAGCGCCGTATTGGCGAGGTTGATGCTGACATTCACGTTGGTGATCGTGTCGGTATAGGCCGCGATGTTCGAGAGCTGCGCCCGCGAGGCGATCGCAAAGCCCTCGTTGGTGCCCATGCCCGAATAGCTCTGCGACAGCTTGCCGGTGGAGAGCTGCGTCGACAGGTCGGTGAGCTGCTGGTTGATGTTGCGGATCTGACCGCCGAGGATCGAGGAGGAATAGTTGATGCTGCTGATCGACATGTTTCAGAGCCCGCCGGTTAGATCTGAGCCTGGATCAGCGTGTTCATCATGTTCTGCACCACCGACATCAAATGGGCGTTGGCGGCATAGGCATTCTGAAGCTGGATCAGGTTCGACATCTCGGTGTCGAGACTGACGCTGGAGGTCGAGTTGAACTTTGCCTGCAGCGTCGAGACCACGACGCTCTGGCCCTGCTGCAAGTTCGTCGCCTGGGTCGAGGCATTGCTCTGGATGCTCAGGAACTGCTGGAGGTAGCTCGAGACCGAGCCGGTGAACGGCTGGGCCGTGGAACCGAGCCCGGTCTGCGGCGAATAGGAGAACACCGTGTTGGTGAGCTGCGTGTAGAGGAAATCGGAACGCGTGGTGTCGCCGGACGGCGTCACCGGCGACGTATTGTAGACCGACAGCCTGGTCGGATCGGCCGAGACCTGCGTGTTCACCGCGATGCGCCCGGCAAGGCCGGTCATCTGCGAGCCGGACGCGGTGATCGCCCCGGTATAGAGCGCCTGCCCGCCATCCGTGAACAGCGCCAGTTGCGGATTGCCCGAGGCCAGCGCCGAGATGGTCTTGGTGGTCGACGTCGACGTGATCTTGGCGAGACCGGAGCCGTCATCGGTGACGCGCAGCGTGGTGGCGGTCGCGGGCGACGGCGCCGCGGAGAACGCCAGATGCGAGGCGGGCAACGCGTTGTTCAGCGCCGCCGCGATTGCCGCCATGCCGTTGGAGAAGTTGACGCCGACCTGCACCGGGTTGGCGTTGGGGGCATTCTGCAGCGGCAGTGCCGCCGGATCGGTGACGTTGACCAGCGTGACCTGGCGCTGCGTGTTGGTCGCCGTGTCGGTATAGGTGATGTTGACCGTGTTGCCGGGCAGCGAGCCCGCGAGGTCGAGATCGAAGCCCGCCGGTGTGGTCGAGGTCGCGGTGCCCGCCGTGGTCTTGTCGGACAACGCGCTCGACATCGTGGCGGCGAGCTGGTCGAGCTGGTTCTGCGCCTGCACCAGCGTCTGGTCGCGCAGCTTGAGGTCGGCGGCGATCTGGCCGGAGGACACCACGTTATTGGCGACGACGTCGAGCTGCGAGCCGTTCGGCAGCTTGATGTTGAGCGCGCCGACGGTCGATTTCGACGGATCGATATTGTAGAGCGAGGTCGCCTTCAGTGCCCCCGCCGATGCAAACGTGAACTGCGAGGCAAGCCCGGCGCCGACGAGCTGGATGCCTGTGGTGGTGTAGAGGTTGGCCTGGTTCGATCCGTCGACGGTGACGCGCACGTCGACGAATTTCGACAGCGTGTTGATCGCCTGGTCGCGCTGGTCCATCAGGGTCGCCGCGGACGGATCGCTCGCCGCCAGGCCCTGGAGCTTGGTGTTGATGTCGGCGACCTTCTGCATCGCCGCGTTGGCCTGCTGCGCCGAGGTGCCGAGATCCTGCTCGACATTGGAGCGCAGCGACTGGATGCCCTTGGTCGACACGTTGAGCTGCTGGGCCAGCGCCTGCGCCGCGGCCAGCGCGACCGTTTGCGCCGACGAGGAGCCGGCGCTGGTCGACAGCGCCTGCAGCGAGTTGGTGAAGGTGTTGAGCGCGGTTTCGAGCGTGCCGCTGCCGCCGGGATTGCCGTAAACGTTCTGAAGCTGTTTCAGAATGTTGGCCATCTGGTCGGCATAACCGCTGCCGGCCGTCTCGGTGCGCAACTGGCCCAGCACGTAATTGTCGAGGTCCCGGCTGACGCCGGTCGTCACGACGGTCGATCCGAAGTCTCCGGTGGAGACCTCGATCTGGTTCGGCGTCTGGGTGACGTAACCCGGTGTCTGCGAATTCGCGACGTTCGACGAGACGATCGACAGCGCGGCCTGGTTGGCACGCAGGCCGCTCATCGCACTGGCGAGGGCTGAACTCAAACCCATCTTACTGGCCGCCTTTGGTTACGTTACGTATCGAGAAACCGATCAGCGCAACACGTTCAGGAGATCCTGCACCATCGAGTTCGCCGTCGTGATCACCTTGGTGTTGGCCGAATAGGCCTGCTGGGTCACGATCAGCTTTGTGAACTCGTCGGCGATGTCGGTGTTAGAGCCTTCAAGCGAGGAGCCCGAGATGGCGCCCGAGGCACCCGCGATCGCCGGGCCCGACTGGTCGGTCACGGCATAGGCGCCGCCGTCGAGCGCCTTCAGATAGTTGGTGCCGTTGAAGTGCGACAGCGTCACCTGGGCGAGGTCGAGATTCTGGCCGTTGGAGAAGGTGCCGACCACGAGGCCGTTGTTGTTGACGGCGACCGAGCGGAGCTGACCGGCGGCGTAACCGTTCTGCGTGATGGTGTTGATGGTCACCGCGCCGCTGGTGCTCGCATATTGCGTCAACCCGCCCGAGGAGATGTTGAAGGAGACCGAGCCGAGCGTTTGGCCGCTGACGCTGACGTTGGGGATGGTGATGCCCGAGCCGGTCGGCGACGTCAGCGAGCCGTCGCTGGCAAAGGTGAAAGCCTGCCCGGTGTTGATCCAGCCGACGGTCGTGCCGGTCGCATTCGGATCGGTCTGATAGAACAGGTTCCAGGTGTCGGCGTGACCCGTGCCGAGCGAGGCGCTGTCGGTCTTGGCCCAGCGCAATTGCAGGTTCACCGGCGTGCCGGCCGCGTTGTAAGCGGTCACCGCGCCACCGCTGATCGATTCCTTGGTGAAGGTGGCGATGTCGTTGCCGATCACGGTGCCCGTACCTGCGGTGCCGCCGCCATTGCGATTCTTGGTAATGGTCGAGGTGAAGCCGAGCGCAGCAAAGGCGGAGCTGTTGGAGCTGGACACCGTCAGGTTGGAGACGGTGCCGGTGTTGAGCGTGATCACACCGCCGGCGCTGACCGACGACCCTGAGGCGCCGGACAGAGCGTCGATCTTGCCGAGCAGGGTCGTGATGTTGTCGGTGACATTGATCTGGTTCGGACCCGAGGCGCCGGAGGCCATGAAGGTCAGCGTCGCACCGTCGACCGTGATGGTGTCGCCGGCGGCAAAGCCCGACGAGAGCACTTGTGCTCCGCCCGCCACCGCCGCACCGCTCAGCACCGTGGCGCCCGAAATCGCAGGAGTCGACAGCACGTTGCCGCCGCGCGTCACGCTGCTGATACCCAGCGCCGTTGCCGCCGTGCCGCTGCCGATCGCGACGTCCGTCGTTGCACCACTGACGATCTGGATGTTGCCGCTGGCGGTCAGGCTCGCGGAGACGCCGGCGCCGCCGGCCAACTGGATCGCGGTCAGGATGTCCTGAACCGTCGCGGTGGTGCCGGCACCGAGGCCGATCGTGGTGTTGTTGCCGGCCGGCGTGACCGTGGTGCCGTTGTTGAAGGTGATCGTGTTGCCGTTGATCGTCAGCGTCTGACCGCTCAATCCGGTCAGGATGCTCGATGCGAGATGCACGCCCGCGGCATTGTCGAGGGACGTGGTCGTCGATGCCGCAGCCGCGGAGTTGTTCTGGAGCGCGGTCGTCCCGACCTGGGTCGTCGACGAGTAGGCCGAGCGCATGTTGCCCGTGGCTGCCGCACCGGAAGCGGTCGCGTTGGTATAGGGCGCCGGCGGGGTGCCCACTGCCAGCGGGTTTGCGGCATAATCCGACGGATTAAGTCCACCGGCGGCCAGCAGCGAACCAGGCGTCGCGGTCGAGCTCGCCACCGTATTTGGCTGCGTCGGCAGGTTCGCCGCGTACTGGATAGAGGTCGTGGCCTGCGCCGGGACGAAGTTGTTCTGGAATTGCAGCACCGTCGGCACGCTGCCGGTCGGGTTGCCGGTCTTCGGGTCGACCGCGACACCCATCAGATAATAGCCGGCGCCGTTGACCAGATTGCCGTTGGCGTTGACCTGGAAGTCGCCGCGGCGGCTGTAATAGGTGACGCCGTCGAACACCGGCACGTTGTCGACGACGCCGCTCGCCTTCTGCACCGAGAAGAAGCCGTCGCCGGTGATCGCCATGTTGGTGGCGACGCTGGACGAGGAGATCGTGCCCTGCGTCGTGATGGTCGCCTTCGCGTTGGCCGTCACGCCACCCGCGACCTGCTTGCTCGGGACCGAGGAGTCCGGAATGAGATCGACAAAGCTGGTCCCGATGCCCTTGTAACCGGTGGTCGAGGAGTTCGCGATGTTGCCGGAAATGTTTTGCAACGCGTAGGACTGCGCCTGAAGGCCGCCCACCGACGTATTCATCGCATCGAAGATACCCATAACTTTGTCTCCAAATTCGATCTCGGCGGCCAGCCGATCGCTCGTGCCCATGGCCGCAATCGAGGGAGACAGTCGCAAGGCCTATGCCAATGCGGGTACCTTCGTGAAATCAGTTACTTAAATAGATATGCCCCGGTCGCTGGACCGGGGCACAATTGCCGGGGCGGCAACAATTGCCGGGGCAAAACGTCATTTGCGGCCTGGCAGATGCCCTATGTCGCCGACGCCGCGGCGGGGTGGAAGACGAGGCCAAACCCGTCGATGCAGTAGCGCAATCCGGTCGGCTTCGGACCGTCGTCGAAGACGTGGCCGAGATGGCCGCCGCAGCGGCGGCAATGCACCTCGGTGCGCACCATGCCGAAGGTTCGGTCCTCGGTCTTGCCGACATTGCCTTCGATCGGCTGGTAGAAGCTCGGCCAGCCCGTGCCGCTCTCGAATTTCGTCTCAGAGGAGAACAGCGGCAGGTCGCAGCCGGCGCAGGCGAAGGTGCCCTTGCGCTTCTCCTTCAGTAGCGGGCTTGAGCCGGGCCGCTCGGTGCCGTGGTTGCGCAAAATCTCGTATTGCTGCGGCGTGAGCTGGGCGCGCCACTCCGCCTCGGTCTTCTCGATCTCGAACTTCTCCGCGGCTTGCGCCGGCGTGGCTCTCAGCCAGCGGAACGCGGCAAGGCCGAACAGGCCGGCAACGGTCGTCAGCAGGATGCGGCGGTCAAACATCTCATTCTCCGTGCGAAGGGGCTTCACCGGCCCACGCGCTGAGATACGGGGTTCAACGTCCGACGTTACACGGTCGGGCGGTGATTTTTCTCAACTTATTGCGAGATGCCCTCACCCTCATGGGACACCGGTTCCGGCGGCGGTGCGGGGCGGGCCGGTCGAACCTGGCCGGGCGGCGGACGGCGCGGCCCGGTGCCGGCGGCCCGGTTCGCCTCCACGAGGCGGGCCTCACGCTCGCGCTCCTTGAGGCGGGCCCGTTCCCGGTAGCGGGCCAGCGAGCCGGCGGCTGCCGAACTCGCCCTGCCCCACATGCCGATCAACTGGCCGGCCACCCGCCCGGTCGGCCCGCCAGCCCAGACCAGTTCGAACGGCGAGAACAGCCGCCAGCGCTCGTCGCCCGACAAAATGCTGCGGGCGATCAGTTGCCCGGCCATGGCCGAGGTGTTCATGCCCTGGCGACCAAAACCGCTCGCCACCCACAGGCCTTTGCGCAACTGGCCGATCTGCGGCATGCCGTGCACCGTCTGGCCGGTGACGCCGCCAAAGACGTCGGCGACCGCGACATCGCCGAGATCGGGAAAGATGCTGCGGATGCGCCGCTTGATTGCACCGGCAAAGCGCTGGGGCCTCGCGTCCCATGTCGTCTCGGGGCTCGCCCACATCAGCCGGTCGCCGTCGACGATCCGGAAATGATCGATGCCGTCGGTGTCCATCACCGCCCCCTTGAAGGCGACGATCTCGTGCACGCGCCCGCCGAGCGGCTGGGTCACGCCGGCATAGCGCCAGACCGGCAGCAGCGTCTCCGACAGGCGCCGGAGCGGCGCGCCCAGATGGATGTTGCCGGCCAGCACGATGTGCGTGGCGCGCAGGCGCGCCGACGGCGTGACGATGCGCTTGCGGATGCCGGAATGATCGATGCTGACGACCGGCGTATCCTCGAAAATCCGCGCACCGGCGCGCCGCGCCAGCGCCGCGAGCGCATGGACATATTTGCGGCCGTCGACCTGAAACGCCCTGGGATAATAGACGCCGTGGAAATAATGGTCGGTCTTCAGCGCCTCGCGCACGCGCTCGACCTGCCAGCCCTCGACCTCGGTATCGAAATCCTCGTTCAGCATCTGCAGGCGGCTGATCAGCCGGTCGCCGGCATCGACATTGGAGACCTCGAGCACGCCCTCGCTGAGGCCGATGCCGGGCATCGCCTCCTCGGTGGCATTGGCGCGGACGAATTCGGCGCCTTCGCGCGACAGCGTCCAGAGCTCGCGGGCATCCTCGAAACCGACACGCTCGATCAAATCGGCCAGCGGCAGCGCGAAGCCGGGCATCACGGTACCGAGCTGGTTGCCGGAGGCGTTCCAGCCGATATGGCGTCCCTCCAGGACCGCGACGCTCGCCCCGAGCCGGGCCGCTTCCAGCGCAATGGTCAGTCCGGCCAAACCGGCCCCAATGACGCAGATATCGGCATCGAGATCGAAGGACAGTCGCGCCCGCTCGCGAAAGCCGGCCTCGTCCTGGGACACGCTTGTGAAAGTCTCGCTCATATCGTTTTCTTAGAGCATGATCCGGAAAAGTGTGCAGCGGTTTTCCGAAGAGATCATGCTCAAAGCAACAACTTAGAAGGACCGATCGGGCGCTTGTCACCTTGTCCTCAGCCAGCGCCTGTAGATTAATCCCTGGTCACAACGATTCGAGAATGCCATGCGCCGTCTGTTGCTGCTGCGTCACGCCAAGACCGAGACTGACGCACCAAGCGGCCGGGACCAGGATCGGCGCCTCGACGACCGCGGCCATGAGGACGCAGCCCTGATGGGCGAATGGATCGCCGATCACGGGCCCGCCCCGGACATGGTGCTGGTATCCCCGGCGGTGCGCGCCAAGCAGACCTGGGACCTCGCCTGGGCGGCCATGAAGCCGCGCGTCGCCGCGCCGCAGGTCGACTTCCCATCAGAACTCTACGGTGCCGATCCGGCGCAGCTCCTGGAAATCATTCGCACCGCAACCATCCCCGCCGATCCCAAACGGCTGATGCTGATCGGCCATAACCCCGGCATGCACGAGCTGGCCTTGATGCTGACCGGCAGCGGCGACGCGGCCGGCACCAAGGCGCTCACCGGCAATCTGCCGACCGCGGGGCTTGCGATATTCGACTTTGACGTCAAGGATTGGGGTGACGTGGCGTACCGCCGCGGCAGGCTGATGCAGTTCGTCAGCCCGAAGCTGTTGAAGCAGGCTTGAGACGACGGGCGCTGTCTTAAGCCTTCCGAACCAGCTCGACAGCAGGCTCTTGAAGCCAAGAATTGGAGGCGCAGATGTTCAAGTCCATCCTCGTGCCCATCGACCTCGCCGACACCGATTTGGCGAAACCGGCGATCGCGACGGCAGCAACGCTGTCGCACACCTGGAGCGGCACGGTGCGCCTGCTCAACGTGCTACCGATGACACCGGTGATGCTGGCCGAATACGTCCCGGCCGATTTCGACGAGCAGCAGCGTCAGACCAGCGAAGAGGCGCTCGCCATCGTCGCGCGCGAGTCCGGTATCGACGCCCAGCACATCTCGAGTGTGGTGCGGCAGGGCGGCATCTATCACGAGATTCTGGAGGAAGCGGCCCAGATGAAGGCCGACCTCATCGTCATGACCTCGCACCGGCCGGCGATGCGCACCTACTTTCTAGGCTCGAATGCGGGTCACGTCGTGCGCTACGCCAAGTGCTCCGTGCTGGTGGTGCGGCACTAAAGTTCGCAACGTCGTTGGATGCGCTCGCGACGGCCGGGGCATGCCCCGGCCATCACTGCGCGTCACATATAGCGCATCAGGTCGGTTTTGACCGATCCGTAGACGGCATCCTCGATCTGGGAACGCGAGATCCCGATGTCGCGCAGCGCGCGCTCGTCGAGTTCGTTCAGCGTCTTGATCGCAGCGCGGCGCTCCAGATGGTCGAACAGCGCCTGGACGCCGTTGACGATGGAGCGGAGAAATCCGCCCGATGAGGATGGGCTCAAACTCTGCCCGGCAGTCTGCAAGATCGTGGTCATTTTTCTTCTCCGGCTATCGGTCCCGCGCAGGCCGACGGCTGGCCGGCGGCCCAGGCGCAAAGCGCCTGCTCCTTATTGCCCTCGGATTGCTCTCGCAGCCCTCGGTCCAATCGCTGAACTTGATGGAACTTAAATGCTCCAGTACAATCGTCGGTGCAAGGAAAACATTGCTCTCGGTGCAATAATGTCGAAGTTCGAATACGTGAAACTGGCCGATACCATCGCTGCCGAAATATCGAGCGGTGCCCGCAAACCAGGCGATCGCCTGCCGCCGCAACGTAGTTTTGCGTATGAACGCGGGATTGCCGTCTCTACCGCGAGCAGAGTTTACACGGAGTTATTGCGCCGGGGCCTCGTGGTCGGCGAAGTCGGCCGCGGCACCTTTATTTCCGGCGAAACACGGCGCGGAATCGCTGTGCCCGCCGAACCGCGCGGCGCACGCGTCGATTTCGAGTTCAACTATCCGTTACTGCCGCAGCAGCCGGCGATGATCGCCAAGAGTCTTGCCGGCCTCGAACGGCCCGACGCGCTCGAAGTCGCGCTGCGTCCCGCGACGAGCACGGGGACAGCGACGACGCGCAGCATTTCCGCCGCCTATCTCTCGCGCCAGGGCTGGTCGCCGAATCCCGATCATCTCGTGTTCACGTCGAACGGCCGGCAATGCATTGCCGCTGCACTCGCAGCACTCGTGCCCGCCGGCGGACGCTGCGGCGTCGAGGCACTCACCTATCCCTTCATCAAGGGCATCGCGGCGCGTCTCGGCATCACGCTGGTGCCGCTGTCGATGGACGAGCATGGCATGCGTCCCGACGCGATCCAGAAAGCGCATCGCGAGGCGCATCTCGCCGCACTCTATCTGCAGCCGACGATCCAGAATCCGCTCGGCATCACCATTCCGCTCGCGCGCCGCAACGACATCCTGCGTGTCGCCGAAAAGCTCGATCTGCCGATCATCGAAGACACCGTGTACGGATTCCTCGCCGACGAAGCCCCGCTCGCAGCGCTGGCGCCGGATCGCTGCCTCGTCATCGACAGCCTGTCGAAGAAGGTCGCTCCCGGCCTTGCGCTCGGCTTCATCGTCGCGCCGCCGCATCTGCGCGAGAGCGTGATGGCGTCGGTGCGCTCGGGCGGCTGGACCGCGTCGGGCTATGCGTTTGCGGCCGGGCAACGCTTGATGGGTGACGGCACCGCGGCCGAATTGTCGCGGCTCAAGCGCATCGATGCCGGCAAGCGTCAACATCTGGCGTCGCAGCGGCTCGCCGGCTTCGATATCCAGTCCGATCCGCGCTCCTATCATCTGTGGCTGGCGCTGCCGCATCATTGGCGCTCGCAGACCTTCGTCGCCGCCGCCGGCCGCCGCGACATCGCGCTGACACCGTCGACGACATTTGCCATCGCCTCCGGTCACGCGCCGAATGCGGTGCGGCTTGCGCTGGGCGCCCCGAGCTTCGAGCAGCTCGACGCCGGCTTGCGGACGATGGCCTCGATGCTGCGCGCGCGGGAAGAGGATTTTGACTCGACCGAGTAGCGCGGCTCAAAGCGCAATCGCATTGAGGTCGAACCTCGCGATGATGCCAATATACACCTGATTTGCCCGACGGGTCAAGCGCTATTTCGTAAAATCCGCAGCCACTCAGTCCTGGCCTCCGGCTACTGTGCATGGGGTTGTTTTCAACCTTATTGCCGATGCCGCATCCTTGCGAAAACCGCTTCGCACTTTTTTCGGATTATGCCTGCGCCTCAGGCCAGTCCGCGATAAATCCCCTCGCCTTGTAGGGCGCGATCTTGTCCCACTCATGCAGCATGCGGCGGCGAAATTCCGCATTCGTGTGCCAAAGTGCGCGCGGCGTCGCAAAGCTGTCGACGGTGAGCAGCATCTTGGTCACCTCCGGCCAATACCGGTGCAGCGTCATCGGATAGCGCCGCGCGGTCCAGGTGTTGCCGAGGCAGATCACGCTGCGAATGTTGCGCAGGCCGATCGCGGCGTCGATGATCGGCAGCGAGAAGACCACGTTCTCCCCGGTGTTCATGGCGCGGTGCTCTTCCAAAATCCGGTCGGCCGGAATGCCCGCCGCGACCATCGCGGGCTTGATGACATTGCACTCGGATTGCTCCGAGCCCGGCGTCACCCCGCCGCTGACAATCGACCAGCGGAAATAGCCGCCCCGCCACAGCCGTGCGGCGGTCTCGACGCGCAAGGCGACATCCTCCCGCGTCCCGAACAGGAACAGGAGGTTGGCCGGCCGTAGCGGCGTCTCGATCAGGTGGGTGGCGTTGATGGAGGCGATCTCGTCCGCCGTGGGCAGGCGGGTGCTGCGGTCCGTCTCAGACATGGCCGCAAGATGCGGCAGCGGCGGCCTGCCGCGAAGTCACGTTTGATTGCCGCCGGTTACGGCAGCAGGTCCTTCGGCAGGGCATCGAAACGATAGGTCCGCGGCTGGTTGCGCCGGATGAAGCCGCCGACCTGCCAGGTGAACAGCGCGGCAAAACCGATGATGAACAGCACGCCGGCGAATTCGCCGATCATCAGCGCGCGGATGAGCAGCCCGGCCATCGAAACCGCCAGCAGCGCGAGCAGCGCCAGCGCCGCGGCGTAGGTCACGCGCCCGAGGCCCGCGGTCAGGACCGCGCGGCTGCCGGCTTTCGCCATCTGCGCATGCAGTTCGACGATAAAGTCGCGATAGCCATGGTCCTGCGGCGCCATCAGCGCCGCGGTCTGCCAGCTCGTGGACAGGATCGCGATGCGGCCGCCATCGGCATGGCTGACATCGGCGCGGAAGCGATGCTGCTGCATCGACACCGGCCGGTACGACAGGCGGATCGCCGAGATCTCGCCGTAGCCCCACAGGCCGGAACGCCCGCCGATGTGCCAGGACAACCCCTCCTCGGTCAGTTCGAAGCGGTGCGCCGAGCCGATCAGCGAGGCCTTGTAAGCATAGCTCTTGTAAGTGGAGCTCTTGGCAGGCGCCCTCGCCTCCGCCTCGGACATCCAGATCGATCCAATTCATCCACCGGGCACACTCCGCGACCAGCTTGCGCGGCGCCCTTGCGCCATCCTACAAGCGGGGCATGGCTGAGACGACCTTTTTCCCGCGCCGCCTGATCCTCGGGGGCGCCATGATCTCGGGCGTGCTGCTCGCGCTTGCCGTGCACATGCTCGGTGCCCGTTACGGGCTCGACCTCGGCGGCCTCTGGCGCTCGGACACGCATGAATTCATGCCAGCGGGGGCGGCGATCGCGTGGTGGCTGATTGCGACGGTCGGCTTCTCCGGCGGCTACTTCACGGCCACGCTGATGCACAGCGCCGCCTCCGGCCAGATCCCGCAGCGGATGCGGCAGTTCCTGATCGCGGTCGGCGTGCTGCTGCTGGCCGGCGCCGGCCAAGCGGCCTCCGCGCCAAGCCCGATCCCCACCATCTCGGGCGTGCTCGCGGGCCTCGCCGCGCTGTGCCTCGGCGCAGCCATGGCGTTCTGCGGCGCGCATTTCGCGCTCCGCAAAACCTAGGCCGAGGCGCGGACCTTCGGTCGCACCAGCATGTTTGCAACTTCGGAAGCAGGCCGCGGCTGGCTGAACAAATAGCCCTGCACCTGGGTGCAGCCCTCGCGCTTGAGCAATTCGAGCTGCGCGTCGTTCTCGACGCCTTCGGCCGTCGTCGCAATGCCGAGGCTGCGTCCAAGCCCGGTCACGGCGCGCACGATCGCCATCGAGTCCTCGCGGGTCGAAAGCTCCTGCACGAAGGAGCGGTCGATCTTGATCTTGTCGAAGGGGAAGCTGCGCAGATAGCTCAGCGACGAATAGCCGGTGCCGAAATCGTCCAGCGAGATACGCACGCCGAGCGCGCGCAGCTCGTGCAGCGTCGTCAGCGTTGACTCACTGTTCTGCAGCAGCACGGACTCGGTGATCTCGAGCTCGAGACGGCGCGCATCGAGCCCGGACAGCGCAAGCGCCTCCACGACCGAGCCCACCAGGTTCTGGCTCTTGAACTGCACCGGCGACAAATTGACGGCGACGCCAATACTATCCGGCCAGGTCACGGCGTCCGCGCAAGCCGCACGCAGCACCTGCTCGCCGAGCGCCACGATCAGGCCGGTCTCCTCGGCGAGTGGGATGAAGCTCACCGGCGAAATCAGGCCGCGCTCGGGATGGTTCCAGCGGATCAACGCCTCGAAGGCGACGACCACGTCGCGCGCGACGTCGCGGATCGGCTGATAGTAGACGGCGAACTCGTTGCGCTGAACCGCCGCGCGCAGGTCCATTTCCAGCAGCCGCCGCGCCTGGGCGCGCGCGTCCATGCCAGTCTCGAAGAAGCGATAGGTGCCGCGACCGTCCGCCTTGGCGCGGTACAGCGCGAGATCGGCGTTCTTCAAAAGCTCGTTCGGATTGTCGCCGTCCTGGGGGAACAGCGAAATGCCGATGCTGACCCCGATGACGATCTGGTGGTCGGCGATGTCATACGGCGCCGAGATGGCCTCGACCAGCCGGGCGGCAAGCGCGGTGGCAGCAGCCTCCTCTTCCCTGCCGAGCTGGACGACGGCGAATTCGTCGCCACCCAGCCGCGCCACCGTATCATTCTCGCCGACGCAGGCGGCCAGCCGCCGGCCGACCTCCTTGAGCAGCGCATCGCCGATGGGATGGCCGAGCGAATCGTTGATGTCCTTGAAGTGGTCGAGGTCGAGGCAGAGCACGGCGAGCTGGTCGCCGGGCTTGGCAAGGCGCAATCCCTGCTCGAGCTGCTCGTGGAACAGCACGCGGTTCGGCAGATTGGTCAGCGCGTCGTGGCGCGCCATGTGCGAGATCTTTTCCTGCGCCGCGAGCCACTCGGTGATGTCCTCGAAGGTCGCGACCCAGCCGCCGCCGAGCATCGGCTGATTGACGACGCGGATCGAACGGTCGAACCGGTTCACGATCGTGGTCGTGGTGCGCCCCGCGCGGGCGTCGTCGACGAGCTGCGCAAAGAACTGGTCCGGATCGCCCTGCCAGTTTCCCTTGACCTTTTCCTCCTGAAGCACATCGAGCAGCGGGCGGCCCGTGAGCTGGATGTCGGTGCGGCGGAGCATGGCCGCATAGCGTTCATTGAACAGGAGTATCTTGCCGTCGGCGTCGAACATGCACAGCCCCTGCGACATGTTCTCGAGCGCGGTGTCGAGCACCATCTGCTTGTGGCCGAGCTCGCCCTTGGCGCGACGGTCCAGAAGTGCCGCGACCAGCGCGATGGCGATGATGCTGACCGCGGCGCTCGCCGTGAGGAAGGACAATGCGCCCGGCGCGACCGACATGCCGCTGGTCATCATGGTGAGATCCGGCGTCAGGACGACTGCGCCCATCGCCGTGAAATGGTGCGAGACGATGGCAAAGGTCAGCAGGCCGGCTGCGCCGAGGCTGTGGCGGATATCATCGCGCCGTGCGGCAACGCAGAGCGCGATCGCACCGAAGACGACGCCGAACAGGATCGAGGCCGCAACCGTGCCGCCGGTCCAGCCGACGCGTGCCGGCATCTCCAGCGCCATCATGCCGGTGTAGTGCATGGCGGCAACGCCGGCGCCGACGATCGCGCCGCCAAGCGCGACGAACGGCCAGCGCGTCGCGGATACCGCGATACCCAGGCCGACGAAGGTGACTGATACCGCGAAGACCAGGGACAGGATGGTTATCGGAATGTTGTAGGCCGCCCCGGCGCCCGGCCCATAGGCCAGCATGGCGATGAAATGCGTCGCCCAGATGCCGCAGCCGCTAACGGCAGCATCCAGCGCGACCCAGGCGACCCGCGACAGTCCCTGAGATGCCCGAGCCCGGTGAAACAGGCTGATCGCCGCAGTGCTGGCGAGCAGGCACACCGCTCCGCCCAGCGCGACCAGGCGCCAATCGTGCTCCGCGGTGAGGCAATAGAGGACTTGGTACATTGCAGGACCCCGTTGGAGCCTGCACTAAAAAGAGCAGAAGTGGATACGAGGTAACCGGCTGCGATCCCCTTCCGCTCATGGTGAACGAAGCATGTGGTCCCTATGCTTGCGTTTTGGTTAGCGCCATGTCTGCAATTGTGGCCACACGCAGCCGACCCAAAAAACACGACAACGCCGCGCGTCGGCCGCGCGGCGTTGGATGTGCGCCGTCTGCTCAGCTCGCGGCGCGCAGATTGACCTTGCTTTCCGCAAGCGTGGTGAGCTTCTTGTCGGTCGCCTTCTCTTCCTCCAGCGTCTTGGCGAGCACGCTCGCGCAATCGTTGCGGCCGAGTTGCTTGGCCCAGGCGATCAGGCTGCCGTAGCGGGTGATCTCATAGTGCTCCGCGGCCTGCGCGGCGTTGATCAGCGCCGCATCCAACACCGCCTTGTCGGCGACTTCGCTCGCGGTCTCCTCCGCTTCCTCGATGATCCCATCGATCGCCGGGCAGTCGACCGCCTTCACCTCGACGCCATGCATCTTGAAGACCTCCTCCAGCCGCTTCACGTGCTGCCTTGTCTCCTCCAGATGCGTCAAAAAGCCCTGCTTCAACACGGGATCGGTGGCCTTGTCAGCCATTTTAGGCAGCGCCTTGGTGAGCTGCTGCTCGGCGTAGTAGATGTCCTGCAATTGATGCACGAACAGGTCGTTCATGGTCTTGATGTCCTTGGTGAACAATCCCATCGTTCCAGTCCTCATGTTTTCGGGAACAGAGCCGCGCGGGCTTGCAGGCAAGCCCTCGTCCGCTCCATTCGATTGCTGATGATACGCTAACGGGCCGCTTGCACGGACGTTCCGAAACGACAGATCACATTGAGCTGGAACAAGGCGCCCGGAGCACGGGTTTGCGATATTGCCGGTATGGGAGCGCCGCGCCGTCGCGACTCGGAATTGTTAACCCGGGGTAATGTGTAGGCCGTATGACGAAAGAGGCCGGCCAAATGCAGAACTCTCCTTGTCAAGGGCTGCACAAGCCGCTGTTTTTGCCTTAAGAAACCAATATATATGCAGGCGATCGATGCCCCACCTTTGACGACGATCGCACCCAATCGGCCAACGGCCCGATTGGGTCTTGCCGCCCCGCCGGGAGGATGAATGCACGAACTGCTGTCCGCGCTGAAACGCGGCTTCACGAGATGGATCGGCTGGCGACGGCTGGGCATTGCCGCGAGCGTCATGATCATCGCGTTCGCGGTGACGACGCTGGTGCGCACGCTCAAGGGCATCGATACCGGCGTCATCCTGACCGCGCTGACCGAAATTCCCCGCGGCAATATCGGGCTTGCGGCGCTGTGCGTCTTCTTCGCGTTCTGTACGCTGACCTTCTACGATTTCTTCGCGTTGCGAACGATCGGCAAGCGGCACGTGCCTTACAGGATCGCCGCGCTCTCCAGCTTCACCTCCTATTCGATCGGTCACAATATCGGCGCCACCGTGTTCACCGGCGGCGCGATCCGTTTCCGGATCTATTCCGACTACGGGCTGAATGCGATCGACGTCGCAAAGATCTGCTTCCTCTCCGGCCTCACCTTCTGGCTCGGTAACATCTTTGTGCTCTCCATCGGCATGGCCTGGCATCCGGATGCGGCCACCGCGATGGACCAGTTGCCGCCGGCGATCAACCGGCTGATCGCGCTCGGCGGCCTCGCCTCGATCATCGCCTATCTGGTCTGGCTCTCGATGGGCGAGAAGCGCCGAGAGCTAGGCCAGAAGGGCTGGAAGGTCGTGCTGCCGTCGGCACCGCTGACGCTGGTGCAGATCCTGATCGGCGTGGTCGATCTCGGCTTCTGCGCCATGGCGATGTATCTCTTGGTGCCGGCAAGCCCTCACATCGACTTCATGTCGCTCTCCGTGGTGTTCATCCTGGCCACGCTGCTGGGCTTTGCGAGCCATGCGCCCGGCAGCATCGGCGTGTTCGACGCCGCCATGCTGGTGGCGCTGCCGGAGTTCGGCCGCGAGCAGTTGCTGGCCACGCTTCTGGTCTTCCGCCTGCTCTATTTCGTGATCCCGTTCGGCATGGCGATCTCGATCATGGGAACGCGCGAGCTCTGGATGAACGTCGGAAAGCCCTGGCAGGAGCGGCGGCGGCTTGCGGAAGCCTGCGCGCAAGGTAACCTGCCCAAGCAGGTGACGCCGATGGAGCGACCGCTGCGGCAGGCGAAACGGTAAATCGCGATGAGTTTCATCGCGCTTTAGCTCCTTGTTCGAGCATGATCTCCGCGCAAACGCGTTCCGCGTTTGTCGCAAGAGAAAACCGCTGCGCACTTTTCCGGATCATGCTCTAGTCATAGGCACCGATAAGGCGCAAAACGGGGTAGCCGAACGTCGCAATCGATGCGGCGTGCTTCTCTTATTTCCGCCTCAACTCTGACGTTGAACACGCGGGCCATGATCCGACCCTCTTACCGCACCTTGCTCGCCGCCGTCCTGCTCGCCGGGACGCTTGCCGCCTTGCCCACCGAACGTGCGGCCGCGCAGGATGCCGGCGGCGTGCAAATCACCTGGGAAGTGCGCAACCGCTTCCGCCTGTTCCGCGAGGAGCGCGACTTCCTGCTTCAGCTCGACAGCGGCCGCAACCGCAGCATCCTCGCCTCCGAACAGGCGCTGGAAGTGCAGAGCGACGGCCGCGGCTGGGCGCGCAACACCGTCAACCGCCTTTGCATCGATCTTGCGGGCCGGGTCAACGAGCCCTGCAACCGCGACAACGTCAAGGAAAGCTACCTCACCCCGATCGACCACCCCGTCACGGTGCGCCTCGCCGGAGCCGTGCCGGTCGGCGCCACCTGCGCCTGGTCGTTCGACGACGGCGACGGGCCGCAGAGCTCGACCTTCGACTGCGCCGAGCCGGTCAATCTGCGCGTGCGCTACGGCAGGCCGACGGTTGCGACCGTCGACATCTCGTCCGGCTCCGATCCGACCCAGCGCGTCCAGACCGAGATCCAGGTCCGAGACATCTTCGTTGCCGGGCTCGGCGACAGCATCGCCTCGGGCGAAGGCAATCCGGACCGCGCGATCGCGCTCTCCGACGAAGGCTTTTGCTTCCGCTCCTATCTCGGCACTTCGAGCGCGGGCTACTACCGGCCAAGCCGCGCCGGCTTCAAGGGCGGCCGCGCCTGCGAGGCGCCGGATACGTTGGCGAACTGGCAGAAATACAGCGCGCTCTGGTTCAACGCGCCGTGCCACCGCTCGCTTTACAGTTACCAGACGCGAACGGCGCTGGCGCTGGCGCTGCGCTATCCGCACATCGCGGTGACCTATCTGCCGCTCGCGTGCACTGGTGCCAGCATCGGCTCCGGCCTGCTCGGCTCGCAGCGTGCGCGCGAATGCCCGCCCGGCAAGACCGGCACCTGCCAGAGCAACGTCAACGCCCAGGTCGCCGAGTTGAAGGAAGCGCTGACCGCGGCCAAACGCCGTCAGCCGGATCGCGCGCTCGACCTCGTGCTGCTGTCTGTCGGAGCCAACGACGTCTATTTCTCCGGCCTCGTTGCCGACGTGATGGTGGAAACCGCGACCGAGCGCACGCTGTTCGCGCGTAGCGGCGTGTTGGCCGGCGTCGACGATTCCCGCGACGCGCTGGCGCGCGAGCTGCCGCAAAACTTCGTCAAGCTGCGCGAGGCGCTGAAGCCGCTGGTCGGCGGCGACCTCAGCCACGTCGTCTACGTCTCCTACGCCAATCCGGCGCTGGCCGACGGCGGCGTGCCCTGCCGTGGCGGCCGTGCCGGCTTCGAGGTTCATCCGTCCTTCAATATCGATCCGCAGCGGCTTGCGCGCGTCTCGACCTTCGTCGACACGGAATTTTTGCCGCAACTGAAGGGGCTCGCGACCTGCACGCGCGGGGCGCTGTGCCGGGATCCCGAGGCCGATCGCATGACCTTCGTCGATGCACATCAGGCGACGTTTGCCGATCACGGCTTTTGCGCGCGCGCCGGCAACGATCCGGAATTCGACCGCACCTGCTTTGCCGAGAACGGCCAGACCTTCAATCCCGACATCATCTCCGCGGCCAGCCAGCCGATGCTGTGCGGCCACGGCGCCTCCGACTATCGCGCCTATCTGCCGCGTGCGCGCTGGATCCGCGACGCCAATGACAGCTACTTTGCCGCGATGACCTATCCGCAAGGCCTGCCGGCCGCGAGCCAGCCGTCAGACATCCACGACGCAACCTGGGGCGTGCTGTCCGCCGTCTATGGCGGCGCGGTGCATCCATCCGCCGAAGGCCACGCCGCGATGGCCGACGCCGCATTCCCTGCCGCAAGCGCCGTGCTTGGGCTCGACGCCGTGCCGCCGAACGTGACGCGCGGGCAGCAGCTCTTGCCGCTGCCGTTCGGGACGAAGCAGTAGCGAAGAAGCGATGAACTCGTAGCCCGGGTGAGCGAAGCGATATCCGGGACGATCGTCCCCTCATGACGCTTCGCTTATGCGGCTACACAGCTCGCACCGGCCTCACCTCTCCATCAATCCAAAATCGGTATCAATCGATACTCCCTTCAACTTGGACTCCCTGCCGCGTGCGCCTCTAGGAAGGCAGCAAGGAAAAATTCAAGGGAGGCGCGTGATGAGCGCTGTGATGCCATCCGCCATGGACGCGAGACGAGCTCACGTCAGGCTCTTTTTCGCCGGCGCCAACGCACCTGCCGCCGCGCGCCCCTCTCTTGTCATCATGGGCAGGACCGAAATGGTCCAGCTCGAACCTTCCTCCTGAGCGCTTCCTCCTATCGGGAGCGGATCAGGCAACTCACGGCGGCCCTCAAAAGCCGCCGTCTTTGTTTCGGGGGAGATCGATGCTAGAAATGCCAGAGAAACGCCTCATCCATCTACGGTCTGTATCGATGTTCGACCTCAACCAGCTCCGCTGTTTCGTGACCGTGGCGGAGGAATTGCACTTCGGCCGCGCCGCAGCCCGGCTGAACATGACCCAGCCGCCGTTGTCGCGGCAGATCCAGGTACTCGAGCACATCATCGACGCGCCGCTCCTGGAGCGCACCAGCCGCTCGGTGCGGCTGACGCCGGCCGGCCGGAGCTTCCTGCCCGAGGCGAGGCGCATCCTGAAACTCGCCGAAAGCGCCTCCCAGGTCGCCCGCCGCATCGCGCTCGGCAAGACCGGCTCACTGAAGATCGGCTTCACGGCGGCGGCCGCCTACGGCTTCCTGCCCGAGCTCGTCGCCTCCTGCCGCGCAAAGATGCCAGAGGTCGATTTTTCGCTAAAGGAGATGGTGTCAGGCGACCAGTTCGAGGCGCTGACCTCCGGCCAGATCGACGCCGGCCTGCTGCGGCCGCCGATCGCGCGTCCCGAGATCGCCAGCCGGCGCGTGGTGGCCGAGCCCCTGCTCGCCGCGATCCCGAAAAAACATCCGCTGGCCAATGCCGAGTCAATCACCATCAAGGACTTCGACAACCAGCCCTTCGTGATGTACTCGCCCTATGAGAGCCGCTACTTCCACGATCTGCTGGTGGCGCTATTCACCCGCGCCGACATATTACCGCGCTACGTCCAGCACCTCAGCCAGATCCATTCCATCCTCGCGATGGTGCGCGCCGGCCTCGGCCTGTCCATCGTGCCGGCCGCCGCCGCCAATCTGAAAATCTCCGACGTGCGCCTGCGCCCGCTCAAGCTGCGCACGCGCGTTCCGGTCGAGCTTTTCATGGTGTGGCGACGTGACGACGAGAACCCGCTCCTCGCCACGCTGGTGAAGATCGCGGGCGAGCTGGGGGCGGCGGAAGCGATCGAAGATTGATGCTCAAGACGCATCATTCGATATAGGCTTTGGCTTGGACGCGCATCGAATGCTCTCCTAAGTAAGTGGCTCATGGACGCAGCCTTTGCGTCACCCGCAACATCGACGCGCGCCCCTCGCGTGTCCCCCAAAAGCCAAAACGGAGTGGCGCCCATGAGCAAGATGACCCCGCAGGAAATGGCCGCAAAGATCGGTTCCGGCCTGCTCTCCTTCCCCGTCACGCCGTTCAAGGCCGACTATTCCTTCGACGAGGCAACATATCGCTCTAACATGGACTGGCTGTGCGGCTATGACGTTGCCGGTCTCTTTGCCGCAGGCGGCACCGGCGAGTTCTTCTCGCTGACGCCATCCGAAGTCCCGCAGGTGGTCAAAGTCGCGGTCGAGGAGACCAAGGGCCGCGTGCCCGTGCTGGCCGGCACCGGCTATGGCACCGCGATCGCCCGCGAGATCGCCATCGGTGCCGAGAAGGCCGGCGCCGACGGCCTGTTGCTGCTGCCGCCCTATCTGACCCATGCCGAGCAGGACGGCCTCGCCGCCCATGTCGAGGCGGTCTGCGCCAGCGTCAAGATCGGCGTCATCGTCTACAACCGCGACAACGCCATTCTGCAGCCGGACACACTTGCTCGTCTGGTCGAGCGCTGCCCGAACCTCGTCGGCTACAAGGATGGCATCGGCGACATCGAGCTGATGACCCGCGTCTATACCAAGCTCGGCGACCGCGTGACCTATATCGGCGGCCTGCCGACTGCGGAGACGTTTGCGCTGCCCTATCTCGACATGGGCGTGACGACGTACTCGTCCGCCGTGTTCAACTTCGTTCCGGAGTTCGCCACCCGCTTCTATGCCGCGGTGCGCCAGCGCGATCACGCCACGATCCATGCCGGGCTGAAGAATTTTATCCTGCCCCTGATCGCGATCCGCAACCGCAAGAAGGGCTATGCGGTGTCGATCATCAAGGCCGGCATGAAGGTGATCGGTCGCGATTCCGGTCCCGTGCGTCCGCCGCTGACCGACCTGACCCAGGATGAGATGGCGGAACTGACCGCACTCGTGCAAGACTTGGCCGCCATGCAATCGGCGCAACAAGCGGCAGAATAACGAGAACAAGAAAGGGAGGAGCGGCGAATGGTTCAGGATGCGATCCGCATCGGGTTCCTGAGTGCACCGGTCGTCACGGCAATGCAGGTGATCCCGGTCGCCGGCCGCGACGGCATGCTCCTCAATCTGAGCGGCGCACACGGACCGTTCTTCACCCGTAACATCGTGATCCTCACCGACGACTCCGGCCACACCGGCGTCGGCGAGGTGCCGGGGGGCGAAAAGATCCGCAAGACGCTGGACGACGCGCGCGAGCTGGTGATCGGCAAGACGGTCGGCTCGCTCAACAACATCCTCGCCGACATGCGCCAAAAATTCGCCGACCGCGACGCCGGCGGCCGCGGCAAACAGACGTTTGACCTGCGCGTCATGATCCACGCGGTCACCGCGGTGGAAGCGGCGTTGCTCGACTTGCTCGGACAGCATCTCGGCCTTCCCGTCGCAGCGCTGCTCGGCGAGGGCCAGCAGCGTCCGAGCGTCGAGACGCTCGGCTATCTGTTCTTCGTTGGCGACCGCCGCAAGACCAGCCTCGATTATGTCGAAGGCGAGACCGGCAAGCCCGCCTGGTTCAACCTCCGCCATCAGGAGGCGCTGACGCCCGAGGCCGTGGTGCGGCTCGCCGAGGCGACGCATGACCATTACGGCTTTGCCGACTTCAAGCTGAAGGGCGGTGTGCTCCGTGGTGAGCAGGAGATCGAGGCGGTCACGGCGATCGCAAAGCGTTTCCCCAATGCGCGGGTGACGCTCGACCCGAACGGCGCCTGGTCGCTGGATGAGGCGATCAGCCTCTGCAAGGACATGCACGGCATCCTCGCCTATGCCGAGGACCCCTGCGGCGCCGAAGCCGGCTTCTCCGGCCGCGAGATCATGGCCGAGTTCCGCCGCGCCACAGGCCTGCCGACCGCGACCAACATGATCGCGACCGACTGGCGCCAATTGTCCCACGCGCTCAAGCTCGGCTCGGTAGACATTCCCCTCGCCGATCCCCACTTCTGGACCATGCAAGGCTCGGTGCGCGTCGCCCAGACCTGCCGCGACAACGGCCTGACCTGGGGCTCGCACTCCAACAACCACTTTGACATTTCGCTCGCGATGTTCACCCATGTCGGCGCCGCCGCGCCCGGAAAGGTCACCGCGATCGACACCCACTGGATCTGGCAGGACGGCCAGGCCCTGACCAAGGAGCCGCTCCGGATCAGAGGCGGCAAGATCGCTGTGCCTGACAGGCCGGGCCTCGGCATTGAAATCGACCGTGCCGCGATCGAGGCCGCACATAACCTCTACAAGAAGCATGGACTTGGCGCGCGCGATGACGCTATTGCCATGCAGTACCTGATCCCCGGCTGGACTTTTGACGACAAGCGGCCCTGTCTGGTGCGGTAAAAACTCTGGAGGACGACAGATGACAGCGATCCTGAAGAACTTCATCGGCGGCGAATGGGTCGATGGCTCCGCCATCACCAGGAACATCAACCCCTCCAACACCAATGACGTCGTCGGCGAATACGCCAAGGCCGACAAGGCGCAGACCGAGAAGGCGATCGCCGCTGCCAAGGCCGCCTTCCCCGCCTGGGCGCGCTCGACGCCGCAGGAGCGCTATGACGCGTTCAACAAGATTTCGACCGAGATCCTGGCCCGCAAGGAGGAGCTCGGCAAACTGCTCGCGCGCGAGGAAGGCAAGACGCTTCCGGAGGGTATCGGCGAAGTCGGCCGCGCCGGACAAATTTTTGCGTTCTTCGCCGGCGAAGCGCTGCGGCTGACTGGCGAGAAGGGGCCCTCGGTGCGTCCGGGTCTCGACGTCGAGATCACCCGTGAGCCCGTCGGCGTCGTCGGCATGATCACGCCCTGGAATTTCCCGATCGCGATCCCCGCCTGGAAGATCGCGCCCGCGCTCTGCTACGGCAACACCGTCGTGTTCAAGCCGGCCGAGCTGGTGCCGGGCTCCGCGCATGCGCTCGCCGAGATCATAACCCGCTCCGGCATTCCCCCCGGCGTCTTCAATCTCGTGGTCGGCTCCGGCTCGGTCGTCGGCCAGACGCTGCTCGAGCATCCGGACGTCGCCGCGATCTCCTTCACCGGCTCGGTGCAGACCGGACGCAAGATCGCGCAGGCCTGCGTGCTCTCGACGTCGATGAAGAAGTTCCAGCTCGAGATGGGCGGCAAGAACCCCCTGGTCGTGCTTGACGATGCCGACCTCAAAGTCGCCGTCGAAGTCGCCGTCAACGGCGCCTATTTCTCCACGGGACAGCGTTGCACCGCGTCCTCGCGCCTGATCGTCACCGAAGGCATCCATGACCGCTTCGTCGCGGCGATGGCCGAGCGCCTGAAGGGCCTGTCGGTTGACGATGCGCTCAAGGCCGGTGTGCATATCGGCCCGGTCGTCGACCAGAGCCAGCTCGATCAGGACCTGCGCTACATCAAGATCGGCCAGGACGAGGGCGCCAAGCTCGCCTGGGGCGGTGAGCTCCTCAAGCGCGAGACGCCCGGCCACTATCTCCAGCCGGCGCTGTTCACCGAAGCCAACAACAACATGCGCATCGCGCGCGAGGAGATCTTTGGCCCGGTCGCCGCCGTCATCCGCGCCAAGAATTACGAAGAGGCGCTCGCAATCTCCAACGACACCGAGTTCGGTCTTGCGTCCGGCATCTGCACCACCAGCCTGAAATACGCTTCGCATTACAAGCGCAACAGCGAGGCCGGCATGGTGATGGTCAATCTGCCGACCGCCGGCGTCGACTATCACGTGCCGTTCGGCGGCCGGAAGGGATCGAGCTATGGTGCCCGCGAGCAGGGTTCCTACGCCCGCGAGTTCTACACCACGGTGAAGACCGCCTACACCAATCCGGGTTGAAGGAGATCGTAGGGTGGGTTAGCCCCGCGGCTGCGCGAAGCGCGGTCCGCGCGGCGTAACCCACCACTTCTGTTTCCGCCGACAAAGAGATTGGTGGGTTACGCTGGCGGACTGTGCTCCGCACAGCCGCTACGCTAACCCACCCTACATTTTCGGAGTCCGTGATGGACCAGGACGTCGCAGCAAAGGAACAGCCCCGCTACATCAAGCTCAACGAGCGCGACAATGTCGCGATCGTGGTCAATGATTTCGGGCTTCCCGCCGGCTCCCGTTTTGCCTGCGGGCTGACGCTGCGCGCCTTCGTGCCGCAGGGACACAAGACGGCACTGGTCGACATCGCACAAGACGCGCCGATCATCCGCTATGGCGAGATGATCGGCTATGCCCTCTCACCCATCCTCGCCGGCGAATGGGTCGATGAGGCGCGCATCCGCATGCCGGAGGCCCCTGCTCTCGACAAGCTCGAGATCTCGACCGCCGTGCCGGCGCCGCTGCCGCCGCTCGAAGGCTACACCTTCGAAGGCTATCGCAACGCGGACGGTTCGGTCGGCACCAAAAACATCCTCGGCATCTCCTCCTCCGTGCAATGCGTCAAGGGCACGTTGGAATATGCGGTGAAGCGCATCCGCAGCGAATTGCTGCCGAAGTATCCGAACGTCGACGACGTCGTTCCCCTCACCCACGCCTATGGCTGCGGCGTTGCGATCACCGCGCCCGATGCGGTCGTACCGATCCGCACGCTGCAAAACCTCGCGCTCAACCCGAACTTTGGCGGCGAGATCCTCGTCGTCGGCCTCGGCTGCGAAAAGCTCGCACCGGAGCGGCTGGTGCCCGAAGGCATAAGCGATGCCATCGTGCGCATGCAGGACGAAGCTTTTGACGGCTTTGGCGCCATCGTCGATGCCATCATGACCCAGGCGGAAGCGCGGCTCAAAATCCTCAACGCGCGCAAGCGTGAGACCTGCCCGGCCTCCGACCTCGTCATCGGCCTGCAATGCGGCGGCAGCGATGCCTTCTCCGGCGTCACCGCCAACCCGGCCGTCGGTTTTGCCGCCGACCTGCTGGTGCGCGCGGGCGCCACCGTGATGTTCTCGGAGGTGACCGAGGTGCGCGACGCCATCCAGCTCCTGACGCGACGCGCGATCAACGAGGATGTCGGCCGCGCACTGGTGCGCGAAATGGCCTGGTACGATTCCTATCTGGCGCGCGGCGGCGCCGACCGCAGCGCCAACACCACGCCTGGCAACAAGAAGGGTGGCCTCGCCAACATCGTCGAAAAATCATTGGGCTCGATCGTCAAGTCCGGCTCGAGCGCGATTACCGGCGTGCTCTCGCCCGGCGAAAAGGCGACGCAGAAGGGCATGCTGTTTGCGGCAACGCCGGCGAGCGACTTCATCTGCGGCACGCTGCAGCTCGCCTCCGGCATGACGCTGCAAGTCTTCACGACCGGCCGCGGCACGCCCTATGGTCTTGCCGCCGCGCCCGTCATCAAGGTCGCCACGCGCAGCGAGCTCGCGCGGCGCTGGAAGGACCTGATCGACTTCGACGCCGGCCGCATCGCCACCGGCGAGAAGACCATCGAGGAAACCGGCTGGGACCTGTTCCGCCTGATCCTCGATGTCGCGAGCGGCCGCACAAAGCCATGGTCGGATCGCTGGGGCATCCACAACGATCTCACCCTGTTCAATCCCGCGCCGGTGACGTGAGACGTAGCGCCTAGAGCATGATCCGGAAAAGTGTGAAGCGGTTTTTCGAAAAGATCATGCTTAAACAAAGAGCTAAAGCGCGATGACGATTCATCGCGCTTTAGGTCATGGTGCCCGGCATGAAGCAGCGCACGCGCGGGTGGCCGTCGATATAGTGCTTCCACACCATCGTGCGGCCGATCTTATTCGGCTGCGTCAGCACTGCGCCGTCCGGCACGATCACCCACTCATTGTCGATCATCACGCGATATTTGCCCTGATAGGATTCCCAATCGGCGTCCGCCAGCACATAGCCGTCGGCATCCGAGCAGC
>NZ_PPPT01000004.1 GCF_006483445.1 Bradyrhizobium guangdongense
CCGCGGCCTTCGGGCTGCGCTGGTTCGAGTTCGATCCCGGCTTCATCTTCATCCGCGCGCTGGAAGTGCTCGGTCTCGCCTGGGACGTCAAGGTCCCCAGCGACGAGAAGATCGCCCGCCGCATGCTCCGGCAGCCGGGCGATGCGGCCGCCGACCTGGAAACGGGCTGAGTATCATCGGTGACGATGATGGTTCAGCTTCGATCCGATGCTGTTTAACGACTACCCCTTCCTGTTGGTCTTCCTGCCGGTGGCGATCCTGCTCTACCGGCTCGCCGATCCCGTTCCGCAGTTGCGGGTCAGCGTCTTGGTGCTGCTGTCATTGGCGTTCTACGCCTATGGCAGCCCATCCTTCATCCTGCTTCTGATCGCCTCGATCGCGATCAACTGGCTCGCCGCGCTCGCCTATGGCCGGCTCAAACGTCCGGCGATCCTCAACGCCGCGATCCTGCTCAATCTCGCCGTGCTGGCGCTGTTCAAATACGCCAACTTCATCCTCGCCAATCTTGGGCTGGTGCTGCACCGGCCGATGCCGGAGCTCGATGTCGGCCTTCCGCTCGGCATCTCCTTCTTCACCTTCCACCACATCATGTATCTGGTGGATCTGAAGCGCGGCAAGGCGCCGCTCTATGCGCTCGACCGCTACGCGCTCTATATAGCCTTCTTCCCGCAGGCGATTGCCGGGCCGCTGGCGCGCTGGTCGGAGGTGATGCACCAGTTCGGCCGGCAGGTTTACGCGCCGGGCTGGCCGCGAAAATTCTGTATCGCGACCTGCTTCATCGCGTTCGGCCTGTTCGAGAAAGTCGTGATCGCCGACGGCATCGCGCATCTGCTCAATCCCGTCTACGACCAGGCGACGGCCGGTGTGCTCTCGAACGGCGAGGCCTGGCTCGCCTTCTGCTTCTCGTTCCAGATCCTGTTCGATTTTGCCGGCTATTCCGACATCGCGATCGGGCTCGGCCTGCTGTTCGGCGTGCAACTGCCTTATAATTTCAACGCGCCGCTGCGCTCCACCAACATCCAGGACTTTTGGCAGCGCTGGCACATCACCCTGATGATGTTCCTGCGCGATTACGTGTTCTATCCGCTGGTCAATGCGCGCATCCTGCCGCGGCGCTTGCTGCCGGTGCAGTTCTTCGGCGCGATGCTGATCACCATGGCCTTGTGCGGCCTGTGGCACGGCGCGAGCTGGACGTTCGTGCTGTGGGGTGTGCTGCATGGACTGGCGCTGGTCGCCTGCGCACTGTGGCGGCGCTACGGCCCGCACTTTCCGTCATGGCTGGGCTGGGCGCTGACCGTGCTGTTCGTGCTCGCGACCGGTGTGATCTTCCGCGCCGGCTCGGTCCAGGCTGCCTGGCATGTCTTCGAAGGGTTGCTGCAGCCGCTGCCGCTCGATCGCGGCAAGCATCTCTGGCCGCTGATCGCGGCGCCCCTGATCGCCTTCCTGTTGCCGGCGAGCCAGGACATCATCGCTTATTTCACCCGCCGTCCGAATCCGTGGCTCGCGGGCCTGCTCGGTATCGGTCTTCTTGCATTGCTGCTTCACATGGGTGGTCGGGATCTCCATGAATTCGTCTACTTCAAGTTCTGACACCGATCCCGGCTGGGCCCGGAGCCTGATCGCCTGCCTCGGCACGCTGATCGGCGGCGCGCTGCTGATCCTTGCGCTGATGGTCGTCGTCGATCCCTATGACAGCGGCAAGCTCGGCCTGCTCGGCATTGCCGGCGTGGAGAGTCGCAGCACGCAGTTCACGGCCGCGAGCCGTGCGCGCGATCCGGACTTCAACGCCGCCATCTTCGGCAACTCGACGGCCCAGATGATCGAGCCGGCCGAGCTGTCGCGCGCGACCGGCCTGCGCTTCGTGCAGCTCTACATGACCGGTGCAAATCCGCGCGAGCAGCTCGCGGTGCTCGATTTCTTCCTGCGGCACCACAACGAGGTGGGCGCGCTGGTGTTCGCAGCCGACCCCGCCTGGTGCGTGCACGAGCGGCCGAAGGAGGAGGGCGCCCCATTCCCTTATTGGGTCTATGACCGGGGCATCGTCACCTATGCGATTCGGCTGATCTCATGGCCGGCGATCGAGCAGGTCTTCCAAAGGCTCGGCATCGGTCTCGGCTGGCGCCAGCGGATGAGGCGGGACGGTTTTGTGAGCTATGAAGATATCTGGCCGCCCGGCCGGTTCAACGCGGTGAACAGGCCGAGAGATCCGGCCGCAGCCGCGACGGCGGCAGCGCGTGACGTCTTTTCCGAGGTTGCGGCGCTTCACGCCGTGATCCGCAAGCTCCCCGCCGACGTGCCCGTCGTCATCGTCGTTCCGCCGACGTTTGCCCCGACGGTCGCCAAGCCGGGCACGGATGCTGCGCTGGAACGCGGCGCATGCGATGCTGCGCTGAGGAAGGTCGTGGCCGGTCGTCCCCGCAGCAATTTCATCAACTACCGTGTCGACAACGCCATGACTCGCGACCAGGCGAACTTCGCCGACCTCATCCACTACCGCGCAAGCCTCGCGCGCAGGATCGAAGAGGGGATTGTCGCGAGCCTGAAGTTTGGCGAGCAGGCGCGGATCGACTTCTGATCCGCTGGCGCGCCGCTCAGGAAATTTCCTCGAAAGCGCCGTCGAGCCAGAGCTTTCGCGCCAGCTTGCGCTGGATCTTGCCGCTGGTGGTTTTTGGCAGCGCGCCCGGCCTGATCAGCGCGATATGGCGTGCGGAGAGCTCGTGGCTGTCGGCGACGCCCTCGCGGATCAGACCCTTGATGTCATCGGGGTCGATCCTGTTGCGCTCGGTGCGCTCGACCTCCTGCACGACGACCAGCACCTCCTCGCCGCTGTCGTTAGGCACCGAGAAGGCCGCGCCGCAGTTTTCGCGCAGGCTCGTATGCACCGACTGCACCGTGCGCTCGATGTCCTGCGGATAATGATTGATGCCGCGGATGATGATGAGGTCCTTGATCCGCCCGGTGACGAACAGCTCGCCGGCCTCATCGACGAAGCCGAGATCGCCGGTGCGCAGCCAGCGTGCGGCAGGTTCACCCGCGATTTCGGCGTTGAGGTCATCGCGTGTCGCCGTTTCATTGTTCCAATAGGCATGGGCGACGTTGCCGCCGCTGACCCAGATCTCGCCGACACGGTTCGCCGGCAGCCGCGTGCGGTTGTCCGGCGCGACAATGGCGATCGCTTCGCCATCGAGCGCGCGGCCGCAGCCCACGACGATCTGCGCGTCGGCCTCGTCGAGGGCAGGCTCGGCGACATGAGCCTGTAGCCGCTCGCGGCTCACGGTCTTGATGACACGGCCGTCACCGCGGCGGCCGCCCGAGATCAGCAGCGTCGCCTCGGCCATGCCGTAGGCCGGATAGATCGCGCGCGGGTCGAACCCGTGGCGCGCAAACGTCTCGCTGAAGCGCGCGATGGTCTCGGCATGCACCGGCTCGGCGCCGTTCAGCGCGATCTTCCAGGACGAGAGGTCGACACCCTCCATCTGCTCGGCGCGATAGCGGCTGACGCAGAGGTCGTAGCCGAAGTTCGGACTGCAGGCGACCTCGGCACGGTAGTGCGAGATCGCACGCAGCCAGCCGAGCGGGCGCTGCATGAAGGCGTTTGGCGCCATCAGCACGCAGGTCGCCCCGACATAGAGCGACTGCAGCGCATTCAAAATCAGCCCCATGTCGTGATAGAGCGGCACCCAGTTGACGTAGGTCGACTGGCCCGTGTTGCCGAGCGCGCGGCGGATCATCTCGAGATTGGCGAGCAGATTGGTGTGGCTCACCATCACGCCCTTCGGATCGGACGTCGAGCCTGACGTGTATTGCAGGAAGGCGATGTCGTCTCTGTCCGGCCCGGGCAGATCGGCCTTGTCGTCCCAGTGACTGTCGAGCGCGACTTCGATCCAGCGGATGGTCTCGTGCGCAAAGCGCGTCTGCAGATCGCCGCGCAGTGCGAAGGCCGAAGTCGTCAGCGCCACCGCGGGCGCGCAATTGGCGAGGATCGCGGCACTGGCATCGCGGGCGCTGTTCCGCCGCGGCATCATCAGGGGCACCGCGATGATACCGGCCATCAGGCAGCCGAAGAACGCGACCATGAATTCGAGGCCGGGCGGAAACACCAGGATTGCGCGATCGCCGCGATTGGCCACCGACGTCAGCCGGCCCGCCAGTGCTCGGGCGGCGTCATGCAGTTCGCGGAAGGTGAGGGCGGCCTCTTCAGCGCCGCGGTCGGAGACGAAAACGTAGGCGCGGTCGCCGGCCTGCGCTTCCGCGCGCCGTGCGAGCAGCGACACCAGCGAGCGGTGGGTTTCCATGTCGGTTGTCCCGGCCTGTCCCGGGCCGCCGGTCAGGCCGCGTCGCGCGTCGCGCGCTTGCCGGCCAGATAGTGCGACAGCGCCTCGACCGTCGGGTAGTCGTAAAAGTCGTCGGTCGACAGTTCGAGGTCGAGTTTTTCCTCGAGTTCCATCATGAGATAGACGAGCATCGCCGAATCAAGGCCGAGCCGGTTGAATTTTGCGCCGGTTTCGACCCGGTCCTTCGAAATTCGCAGGATATTTGCCAGCGAGGCAATGCAGAATTCCGAGATTTGCTCTCGTGTCATGTCATGTCCCAGAAACAATCAGAACGAGAATACGGACCGACCGTCGCTTGTCAATTTGACCGGGGGACAAGGTGTTGATGAACAGGAATTGCCGGCATTTGAGCCGGTTCGTGCCCAATTTCGTCGCATCGGGCTGGCCGGCGAAGACCGTCGATGCGGCGAGGGCCATCGCCTCCGGATCGAATCCGGAAGCGAACGCGGCGAGGCCGCGTTCAAACAGCCCCGACGGCTTCAGCCGTCAGTTCGGGTAGTAGTAGCCGCGCGGCTGGTAGTACGGCTGGGGTGGCCTGTAATAATAGCCCTGCTGGCCATAGCTCGGATCGTAGGACTGGTACTGCGGCGACTGTTGCCGCTGATAGACTTGCGCGTCGTAGAGACGGCGGGTGTCGCGCGGCGCGGGATAGCGTGCGCCGGTGTCGGTGCCGTCGGCCGGATAGATGTAGCCGTCGTTCTGCGACGCATAGGGACGGCCGGCGGGCACGCCCTGCGGCGTCAGGTCGACGGGATCGCCGGCGGCAGTGTACTGGTCCTGCGGGACGGTGCCGCGGCGGGCGACGTTGGTGCCGCGCGGATTGCGCGCCAGCGCCACGCTTGCCGAGCCGGTCAGCGTCACCGTGGTGTTGAGCACGCCCTGCTGCTGGACCAGCGCATAGAGCGTCGAGGCATTCGCGCGCGACAGCCGCACGCAGCCATGCGAGGCGGGCGAGCCGAGCCGGCCGACGGAGTCGGTGCCGTGGATCGCATGCCCGACCTTGGTGAAGAAGATCGCATGCGGCATCGGCGCGTCGTCGAATTCCTTGGAGTAGTGATCCTCTTCCATGCGGAAGGCGCGGAAGCTGCCGTTCGGCGTTTCGCGCGAGGGGATGCCGCTGGAGACCGGCCAATGATAGCGCGCGACGCCGTCGACCGCGACGGTCATCACCTGGTTGTCCTTGTCGACGGTGATATCGACCTTGGCCTGGGCTGCGCCGACGCTCAAAAGCATCAATGAAAAAACGATGAAAAAGGAACGCATTGGGAAACGCATTTTAGTTCTGGCCTCCGGCCTGTTCGAGCAAGCGCCGCGGCTCTCCGTCCCCCGGCCTGCATTATGCCCGTAGTCCGGCTTTCGTTCCAGCGATCTTGCAGGCCCATCGTTAACGCGCAGGCAGGCGTAAGCAAGGCCGCCGATTGACCGATTCTCGCCCGCAGCGCTGACATTTTCGCGAGCAGCTGGTTAGGTCCAGTAGCCCGGATGTAGCGAAGCGAAATCCGGGGACCGCTGTCGCCCAATGCATGGGGTGACCCGGATTGCGCTGACGCTCCATCCGGGCTACGGGCCTAGGATCAGGTCTTCAGCCGGTAGCCGGTCTTGAAGATCCACCAGATCATGACCATGCAGATCGCGAGGAACACCGTGATCATCGAGGCGCTCAGGCCCACGCTGACGTCGGCGATCTCGAAGAAGCTCCAGCGGAAGCCGCTGATCAAATAGACGACGGGATTGAGCAGCGCCACCGTGCGCCAGCCCTGCGGCAGCATGCTCACCGAATAGAAGCTGCCGCCGAGGAAGGTCAGCGGCGTCACCACCAGCATGGGAATCATCTGCAGCTTCTCGAAACCGTCGGCCCAGATGCCGATGATGAAGCCGAACAGGCTGAAGGTGACGGCGGTCAGTACCAGGAAGGTCAGCATCCAGATCGGATGCTGGATGTGCAGCGGCACGAACAAGCCGGCGGTCGCCAGGATGATGAGGCCCAGGATGATCGACTTGGTCGCGGCCGCTCCGACATAGCCGAGCACGATCTCGAAATAGGAAATCGGCGCGGAGAGGATCTCGTAGATCGTGCCGGTGAATTTCGGGAAGTAGATGCCGAACGAGGCGTTGGCGATGCTCTGGGTCAAGACCGAGAGCATGATCAGGCCCGGCACGATGAAGGTGCCATAGCCGACGCCCTCGACGTGGTCGATCCGCGAGCCGATCGCGGCGCCGAACACCACGAAATAGAGCGAGGTCGAGACCACGGGCGACACGATGCTTTGCAGCAGCGTGCGCCAGGTGCGCGCCATTTCGAACAGGTAAATGGCGCGTACGGCGCGATGATTCATGACGTCCTCACGAGGTCGACGAAGATGTCCTCGAGCGACGACTGGCTCGTGTCGAGGTCGGAGAAGCGGACGCCGGCGTTGCGGAGGTCGCCGAGCAGGCTGGTGATGCCGGTGCGCTCGCCCTTGGTGTCGTAGTCGTAGACCAGCGTCGCGCCGCCGTCGCAGAGCTCGAGCTTGTAGGGGGTGAGGCTCTCCGGCAGCGTGGTGATCTTGCTCTGCAGATGCAGCGTCAGCCGCTTCCTGCCGAGTTTCCGCATCAAGGTCGCCTTGTCCTCCACCAGCACGATCTCGCCCTTGTTGATGACGCCGATGCGGTCGGCCATCTCCTCGGCTTCCTCGATGTAGTGCGTGGTGAGGATGATGGTGACGCCGGCCTGCTGGAGCGTGCGCACCACCTCCCACATGCCCTTGCGCAGCTCGACGTCGACGCCGGCGGTCGGCTCGTCCAGGAACAGGATCTTTGGCTCGTGCGACAGCGCTTTCGCGATCATCACGCGGCGCTTCATGCCGCCGGAGAGCGTGATGATCTTGTTGTCCTTCTTGTCCCAGAGCGAGAGGTCCTTCAGCACCTTCTCGATATGGGCCGGGTTCTTCGGCTTGCCGAACAGGCCGCGCGAGAAGCTGACGGTCGCCCAGACGCTCTCGAAGGCGTCGGTATGGAGTTCCTGCGGCACCAGCCCAATCAGCGAGCGTGCCTTGCGGTAGGAGGTCTGGATGTCCTCGCCGCCGACGAGGACCTTGCCGTCGCTCGGATTGGCGATGCCGCAGATGATCGAGATCAGCGTGGTCTTGCCGGCCCCGTTGGGGCCGAGCAGCGCAAAGATCTCGCCGCGCCTGATATCGAGATTGACGTTCTTCAGCGCCTTGAAGCCGGACCCATAGGTCTTCGACAGGTTGGAGACGGAAATGATGGATGACATGAACAGCCGGCGGGATGGGGGATGGGCGCTGGAAACCGCGTCTGGCGGGCGGAGCAGCGGAGCCCTGAGATAGGAACGCGTTTCCCGGGCCGCAATCGCCGGAAGAAAAATGGCCTCAAAACAGGCTCTTACATGGCCGGTTTCGGGCAACTGTTGCACGAGAGACACGCTAGGACGCTAAGATCGCGGCTCACGCGCCTCTTTGTTGCGTGTGCGAGCGGGGGGAGGCTACGATTCCTCCATCACGAAGCGTGTGTCCCCAGGGAAGATCGATGAGACCTCACGGCCGTAACGCAGCCGGCGCAAGCCACTTGTCCACCATCCGCATGTGGGCGCTGTGCCTCGTGCTGCTGTCAGCAATTGCCATCAGCCCGACCGCCGCGCGGGCCCAGCCGACGGCGCCGGCGGCCGCGACGACGCATGTCTACCTGCTCCGCGGCGTGCTCAACATCTTCTCGCTCGGACTCGACACGATCGGTTCGAGGCTGCAGGCGCAGGGCATTCCGGTCACGGTTGCCAATTTCGTGTCCTGGTCCTCGCTCGCCGATGAGGCCGCGACCGCCTACAAGGCCGGCCGGCTGAAGACCATCGTGCTGGTCGGGCACTCCTCCGGCGCGACCGCGCTGCCCGACATGATCGCAAAGCTCAATCACCTCGGCGTGCCCGTGAAGCTCGCGATCGGGCTCGATTCCGTGTTCAAGACCAAGCTCTCGACCGGCGCCGAGCGCTACATCAACATCTATATCGGCGACGGCCCCGGCGAGCCGGTCAAGGCCGCCGACGGTTTCCGCGGCAAGCTCGACAATGTCGACGTCCGCAGCACCGGCGCCGGTCACGTCACGATCGACAAGAACGAGGTGATCCAGCGCCGCGTGATCGCCGAGATCGACGCCGTGGTGCTGCGCTCGCGTGCGCCGGCCGCACCTGCCGATCCGAACGCGCCGAAGCCGGCCCGCTCGGCGGCTGCAACCGCGGCCCCGGCGCGCTAGCCTTCGGCCAAGTCATCCGGACGGAAAAGCCCCGGTGTCTCGCCGGGGCTTTTTTGCGCTAATCGTTGTCGTGATGAATGACGGTCTTCTCGCGCGTGCCGTCCGCATTATGTTTCTTGATGACGGTGGTCCTGCTGGTCTCGCGCGGCTCCCGCTCCTTGATGACGGTGGTGCGGTCGCGATATTCGCGAGACTGGCCGACGGTCACGCCGGCGCCGACGCCG
>NZ_PPPT01000050.1 GCF_006483445.1 Bradyrhizobium guangdongense
GAAATTCGGTGTGGCCGGGATGGCGGAAGCCGGCCCGGCCACACCGAATTTCTCGCGGAACTCGCCGCGCGCGACGGCCGCGTTCCGCAGCCGGTGATGATGCTGTGGTCGCCCGCGCTCGCCGTGGTGCCCGTGACGATCCACCTGTCTTTGCGCGATGCGCTGGCGCAATTGTCGTCCGAGCTGATCGTCTCGACGGTGCGCATCGTCGCGGCCGAGCTGCGCGCGCATTTTGGCATCGCAAGACCGCGCGTCGCGATCTCCGGTCTCAATCCGCATGCCGGCGAGGACGGCTCGCTCGGCCATGAGGAGCAGACAATCGTGGCGCCCGCGATCAGGCTGCTGCGCGGCGAAGGCATCGATGCCCGCGGCCCGCTGCCCGCCGACACCATGTTCCACGACGCCGCGCGAAAAACCTATGACTGCGCGGTCTGCATGTATCACGATCAGGCGCTGATCCCCATCAAGACGCTGGCCTTCGACGAAGCCGTCAACGTCACGCTCGGGCTGCCCTTCATCCGGACCTCGCCGGATCACGGCACCGCCTTCGACATCGCCGGCACCGGAAAGGCCAATCCCGCGAGCCTCGTCGCCGCGCTGGAGCTAGCCAGCCGTATGGCCGGCACAAAACCCGCATGAGCGCGATCGACGACCTCCCGCCGCTGCGCGAGATCATCCGTCAGCATGCTTTGTCGGCGCGCAAATCGCTGGGCCAGAATTTTCTGCTCGATCTCAATCTGACCGCGCGCATCGCGCGCGCGGCGGCTCCGCTCGAAGACGCGACCATCATCGAGATCGGACCCGGTCCGGGCGGCCTGACCCGCGCGCTGCTCGCACTGGGCGCGGGGCGCGTCATCGCCATCGAGCATGACGAGCGCGCGATCCCGGCGTTGCAGGATATTTCCGCGCGCTATCCGGGTCGGCTGGACATCGTGCATGGCGACGCCATGACGTTTGATCCGCGCCCGCTGCTCGGCGGCGCACGCGCAAAAATCGTCGCCAACCTGCCCTACAACATCGGAACGCAGCTCCTGATCGGCTGGCTCACTCTCGAGCCCTGGCCGCCCTGGTACGAGATGATGGTGCTGATGTTCCAGCGCGAGGTCGCCGAGCGCATCGTGGCGCGTGAGAATGACGAGGCCTATGGCCGCCTCGGCGTGCTCGCCAATTGGCGTGCCGAGACGAAAATCCTGTTCGACATCTCGCCGTCCGCGTTCGTGCCACCGCCGAAGGTAACATCATCAGTCGTGCGCCTCGTGCCGCGCGCCGCGCCCGAACCTTGCGATCGCCGGCTGCTCGAACAGGTCGCCGCCGCAGCCTTCGGCCAACGCAGAAAGATGCTGCGGCAGAGCCTCAAATCGCTGCAGGCCGATCCGGCGCGATTGGCGCAAGCCGCCGGCGTCGATGCGACGCGGCGCGCCGAGACCATTCCGGTCTCCGGCTTTGTTGCCATGGCGCGTGAATTGGCGGATATACGGCGCGAAGGCTAAAACAAGCCACACGAAGTAATTCCGGAGGAAGAAAAAATGGCGATGATGCGTCGGCAGTCCCTGGTGAAGTTCGATGCGCCGCTGTGCGAGACCATCGTCGACACACCGAAGCCGGTAGGCGCCGAGGTGCTGGTGCGCATCGAGCGCTGTGGCCTCTGCCACTCCGACCTGCACATCCAGGACGGCTATGCCGATCTCGGCGGCGGCAAGAAGCTCGACACCACGCGCGGCATGACGCTGCCCTTCACGCTCGGCCACGAGATCGCCGGCGTCGTGGAAGAGGTAGGCTCCGACATTGAGGCCGGCCTCGTCGGCGCCAAGCGCGCGGTGTTTCCCTGGATCGGCTGCGGCAAATGCCGGGACTGCGCAAATGGCGACGAGAATCTTTGCGCCAAGCAGCGCTTCCTCGGCGTCTCCATCGACGGCGGCTTTGCCACCCATGTGCTGGTGCCCGACGCAAAGTACCTGCTCGAATACGATCCCCTGCCCGTCAATCAGGCCGCGACCCTGATGTGCTCGGGCGTCACCGCCTATGGCGCGCTCAAGCGCCTGGTCGACCGTCCGCGCCAGCGCAATCTGCTGCTGATCGGGCTCGGTGGCGTCGGCATGATGGGCCTGTCGTTCGCGCAGGCCATGTTCAAGCAGCCGATCACGGTCGCCGATCTCAGCCCGGCCGCGCGCGAGACGGCGCTGAAGAACGGCGCTGCCAACGCCTACGATCCGACCGAGCCCGAAGTGATCCGCCGCATCCTGAAGGAGACCGACGGCGGCTTCGACGAGGTCGTCGATTTCGCCGGCAACGAGAAGTCGATGGCCTTCGCAGTCGCGGTCGCCGCCCGCGGCGGCAAGGTCGTGGTGTCGGGCCTGATGGGCGGCCAGTTCACGCTGCCGATGGTGCAATGGATCTACAAGCGCCTCACCGTCGAAGGTTTTATGGTCGGCACGCTCACGGAGGCCCACGAGCTGATGGGCCTCGCGCGCGCCGGCAAGATCAAGCCGACCCCGATGCGCGAGGAGCCGATGGCCGACGTCCAGAAATGGATCGAGGAGCTGCGCGCCGGCAAGGTCGTCGGGCGCATCGTGCTGAAGAACTGAGGCGAGGCTGCATCCGCAGTTTGTAGCCCGGATGGAGCGCAAGCGAAATCCGGGATCATGCCACAAGCGACCTGAGACCCGGATTGCGCTGCGCTCCATCCGGGCTACGTAAACCCAGGCTATTTCAAGCTGACGAACCGCGACGGCCCTGGCACCACGGTCTTCGCGAGGTCCGCGACAAGCGGTGCGGCGTCAGGCAACGCGAGATCGGCGCCACCAGCCGCGAGCAGGCGCATGATCTCCCAATCCTGCCGCGCCAGCACGTTGCGCACCGGCGCGACGCGCTCCGCGTAGAACTGCAGGAACAGCGGCCGCGGCGCCCGATCCGCGGGCCGGCGCCCCTGCACGGCCGCATTGACGTCGATCAGGCCGGCCGCAAGCGCCCTGCGCATAAGCTCGAGGGCCTGCGCGCTGGGAGGATTGGCTCCCTGGTCCCGATAACCGGCACTGGCGATGCAATCGACAAACGACCAGGCTTGCGCGGGTTCGAGCGGCTGTGCCATGGCCGTGCGCCTGTCGATTTCAGCGGTCCACTGCGCGAGCTCGCGCGCGAATGCGTCTTCCCGCTGCTGATGTTCGACCTCGCGCGTGGCATGCTCCCCGGCCCTGATGCGGGATTCGATCATCCCGGGCGCGACACCGGAGAGAGCCGTCAACCCGATCAGCACGAGCGCAAGTCCCGCACGCGGCAGAGATAGGGCCGTCACGCGCCAGCAGAGAACGAGCACGGCGGCCGTCGATAGGGCAGCCCCGGCCAGCCCTGCGAGGGCCAGACGGTCAAACTCCGCCCCCCTCTCGACCAGGAGGTTGTCGAGCCGGAAACGGATCACGTTGAACACGCTCGCGGAGGCGACGAGGAGCTGCAAGACAAGAATGGGCAGACGCATGCCGGTTTGGTCGGCGGAAACCACGTCCCGGTTCAGCCGCGCTCAATGCGCGGCGCCGCCGGCGTCCCTCAGCTTCGACAGTTCGCGGGCTGTCTCCAGGATCATGTCGATCCGCTGCTGGAGACGCAGCTGGAGATCAGGAATGTTGACCTTGTCGGTCACCCGATAGGCATTGCCGATGCGTTCGACATAGCCCTGCTTGATCATCTCCTCCAGCCGCCGCAACACGGTTGCGCGCGGGATCCTCAGGCCCTGCGCAATCGTGGTCGCGCGCACCGGCGAGCACATGGCGGTGCGCAGGAAAAGATAGATGCCGATGGTGCGGAACGTGGCGCTGTCGTTCTGCTTGACGAACTCCGCGCCATAGTCGTCGTTGATACTGCGGATCAGGCCGAGGTAGAGCCGGCTCAGCAGCATGCGCTCGCGCGCCATCTCGATGCGGGCTGGCGGCTGAACGGTGTCGAGAAGAACGAACTCGTCGCCAGCCGCGGTCCAGGTCGATGCTTCGGCGGAAGTGGAGGCGTCGGGATGATTTTGGAGAGGCATGGCCATGCTCCGTCAAAACGACATCATAGCGGGGAGTTTACAACGATTGCGCGAACTCCGCATAGGCAATTCGCGCCACGGGACACGCGGCCGATGGTTCCACTTTGCGTTGCCAGCTGGGCTTGCTTGCTACTTTTGCCCGTACCCTGCGTGACCGCGTGCACTGTTTCCGTAAGGCAGATTAGCGAAATCGTGGCGCGCCATTATGCAGTCACCGATCCACCCTACCTGCTTCAACTTTTGGTTGAGGACCCTTGCAACAACCAACTGGCGGCTTGCTCGGACATCGATGGCCGCCGATACTGTGCGTGCCTCATTTCGATTGATGGGACGGCACGCTATGGAACCGCATGTCGAGCCTTCGGATACATTGACCGTCAAGATAGCCCGAAAGTTTTTTTGGTGGGTTGATATCGTCAAGCGCTATCGGGTCATTCTCGTTGTCGCCGTGGCGGGACTGGCGGCGCGATACTGTGAATCTCTTTCTCCCTGGTTCGTTCTCGTCAACACGGCGTCGCTGGTAGCCGTCGTGCTCTGGCTCTTCCTGAAGCTGAGACGAGACTTTCGTTTCTTTGTCGCGCCCCTTCTGGCCGCAGTCATATTCCTTGGACTGATGCTGTCCGACCAAGGCGTTGAAGCCATGCGTTCGATCATACAGGAGGACACGTTTCCGCAGCTCGGAGACATGTTTCTCCTTGCGGTCTTCATATTCTTTTTCAATTCGACGCTGTTGGGAAAAGCATTCGTGGCGATAAATCCAGAGTCGCAATCAGATTTGACCGGACCGCAAAAATTTCTGTTTACACTTCTGACGATTTTACCGCTGGGAGCCGTGATGTGCGCCTGGTCATTGGCTGGTGACGTGTCCCGCACGCCTCGATTTGGTGGCTATCTCGATCTTCCGGGATATTTTGTCAGCGTGGCGTTCTTCGTCTGCCTGGTCAAACTGAAGGACGGGTTCAAAGCCATCGCGACGCGAGCGCCGCTACCGGACTACTTTCTGCCGGATACCGGGTGGAGTCCTGAAACGAGGTATATCGTTTTCGGGTTTTTATTGTTCTACTTCCCGCTACTTGTCGGGATCATCATGATCGTCGGCATGTATGAAGTTTCCTGGGATGTGATACCCAGCGTACTCGTCGCAGGCTGGCTTGGCTTTCTGGTTGCGCTTGCGCAGGCATTTCAGCTGCTGCAAAAAAGATGGACCTCCGTTCCGATCGTCGCCATTCTACTGATCGTCGCTCTGCTGCTGTCCGTCCTGGATCTCAACGACAATCACGAACTGCCGTTCGCGCGCTCGCGCGACGCGCCGCCAGCGGCGTCGGAGGCCTTCGCCGACTGGCTGAAAAGGTTTGACGCGGTTCATGCGACGGCGGTTGTCGTCGTCAGCGAAGGAGGCGGCGCGCGCGCCGCGTACATGACGGCTGTCGCACTGGAGGCCCTTCGCAGCCGATGCCCGGCCTTCGCGCACCGTCACTTCGCGACCATCGGCGTCTCGGGCGGCAGCCTCGGGGCGGCGCTGTCGAGCGCGAATCCCGCCGGTGTGCCAGCGGACAACAGCTGCGAAGGTATCGAAGGCTTTGACGACCAGAGCTCGGCACCTATTTTCGCGGCCGGCACCGATTTGCTGCGACCGGTCGTCAGAGGACTCCTGATCGCCGATTTGCCGATGCGGCTCTGGCCGAGCAGTTTTTGGCTCACGAACGGTGAAGGCAAGCTGGACGAACTACAGAGGCCCTGGGTCTCGGCCACCGACCGTGCTTCATATCTCGGATGGCGGCTGGACCTGGCGTGGCGATCGATGCGTCCCGATGATGCGACGCGCCTTCGTGACATGATGTTTTCGAAGTCCTGGCCCGGCCCGACGGGAGATCGGCCCGCGCTCATCCTGCTGAGCACGGACGTCACCAGCGGCCGCAGGGTCGCCGTGAGCCATCTCCGCTTCGGGCTGCAAGCCGACGTCACACAAGCAGGTTGTCTTTCGCCACTCGATCTCGAAACGCAATCCGTCGCCGAGCGCAATCGACTGCTGACCATGAGCGATATCGCTCCGGGGCGAGATCCCACGCTGCTTGGCGCTGCGCTCGCCAGTGCGCGATTTCCGATCATCACGCCCGCCGCGACGTTGCCGTGTCCGGGCCCAAAATGGCGTCTGGTCGACGGAGGTTACTTCGAGAACTCCGGCCTCTCGACGGCGTTGGACCTGGTCGAACACATGGCGCGCGGCGCCAAATCAGTGCACAAGGCCGTACGCGTGGTGCTGGTCCGCATCGAGAACGGCGCCGCAACCACGAACTATGACACCGTCGAGGGGTCCAGGCCGAAGCCCCCGTCCCAGTGGCTGGGAGAGATCATGTCTCCGATCCGCGCGTTTATCGGAACGCGCGAAGCACGTGCGGATCAGGCGCGTCTGGCGACGGATCGGGCTGTCGCCGGCCACCGGTACGGCCTGGGCTGCCGCAACGGCGGGCCGGACGGTTGTGTCAAGATTGATCAAATCCGCCTCGAGCTGAGGCCGTGCAAGGTCAAGATCCCGCTCGGGTGGTCACTCTCTCCCGGCGCTCGGGAGGAAATTCGCAAGCAGCTCGGCGTCGAAGGCTCGGAAGGGGATTCCGATTGCGTTCGTTCGGCCGCAGCCGCGAACCTTGCCGAGATCAAGCGATTGACCGCGATGGTAGGAGGAATGCGATAAGGTGTGCGCTGGACGAGGCGGCCAAGCGTAAGGCCTCGCGATGGCGCGGCTTTCTCGACCAAAGCAGTCGTCTCGGCCAACGCCGAGACGCGGCCCGATCCTACTGTGCATGGGGTTGTTTTCTACGCCGGCCTCGATTTCGTAAAAAGAGAAATTTCTTGCATTGCCGGCAAATCGGATGTATGGTTCGCATCGTCCCGCCCACTGAGCCGGCGTATTGCGATTGCCGCGCGGACCGGGACGGTGGGTCGCTGACGCGGTGTGACCGACAGCACAGTTTGTCGCACTGCTTTTCGCCAAGCTCCCTGCTGCTATATTGGCCGTTGTCGGTTTCGGGGGATTCGATGCGCAAGGGGCTGTTGGGCCGCATCGTGACGTGGGCGGCGCTTGCGCTCGCCGCGATCACTTCGTCTGCCCTGCCCGCCGCCGCCGAAAAGCGCGTTGCGCTCGTGGTCGGCAACTCCGCCTACAAGAACATCACCCCGCTCGACAATCCGAGCAAGGACGCTGCGCTGATGGCGGAGACGCTGTCCGCCCTCGGCTTCACGCTGGTCGGCGGACGCGCGCAGCTCGATCTCGACAAGGGCGCGATGGACGGCGCGGTGCAGAGCTTTGGCCGGCAAGTCCAGGGCGCCGACGTCGCGCTGTTCTTCTATGCCGGCCATGGCGTGCAGGTCGCGGGCTCGAACTATCTGGTGCCGGTCGGCGCCAATCCGACGCGCGAGGCCGACGTCGACTTCCAGATGACCGACGTCAATCTGGTGCTGCGGCAGATGCAGGGCTCGGGCACGCGGCTCAACCTCGTGATCCTCGATGCCTGCCGCAACAACCCGTTTGGCGCGCGCGGCCTGCGCGCCTCCGACGGCGGGCTGGCGCAGATGCGCGCGCCCGAGGGCACGCTGATCTCCTATGCCACGCAGCCCGGCAACGTCGCGCAGGACGGCATGGACGGCCACAGCCCCTATACCAAGGCGCTGGCGACCACGATCAAGCAGTCCGGCCTCGACATTTTCCAGACCTTCAACCAGGTCGGGCTCGCGGTGAAGCGGGCGACATCGGGCGCGCAGCAGCCCTGGGTGTCGTCCTCGCCGATCGACGGCACGTTCTATTTCGTGCCGCCGGCAGCACAGGGCACGGGCCCGCAGGTCGCGGCCGTCGCACAGCCTGCTACGGGCCTGCGGCCCGATCCGGATCGCGCCCCCCTGAAGGATCCCGCGCTGCTTAGCGAGCTCAGCGATCGGCTCTACGAGCTCAATTTCGACCCCGAGACGCCTGACGGCCGCAGCGACCTGACGCGCGCGATCACAAAGCTTCAGGAGAAAATCGCGATGGCGCCGACCGGTGAAGCCACCGAGGGCCTCTTGATGCGCATGCGCAAGATGGACGATCTCAAGCCCTGGGGCTCGATCGTCTACGGGCCCGACAACGACAAATGGGGCATGTCCTGGAATCACGCCTCGCGGCGCGCGGCGGTGGCGGATGCGCGCGGCAATTGCGGCAGCGCCAAATGTCCGATCGAGCTCTCCTTCTATGGCGGCCGCTGCGGCGCGTTCGCCATCTCAGACAAGTCCTGGTCGCTGGTTGCGCGCGACACGGTGCAGCGGGCCAAGGAGGTCGCGCTTGACGAGTGCAACAAGGCCGGGAAATCTTGCCGCATTATCGGGGCCGTCTGCGCCGACGGTTCCGGCCGCTGATCGTTGATTGTTGGAATTTCATCGCTGGATATCTTCATGCCCCTTCGTCGCGCTATTGCCGTGTCCTCCCTCGTGCTCTCCACCTGCCTTGCACCGAACCTTGGGTTGGCCCAATCCGGCAGCGCCGGCGGCTCGATCGGCAACGAGGACAAGGCCATGTCCGGCTCGCGCCAGGACCGCTCGGCCGATCCCGCGCCCTCCTCCTCGTCACGCAAAAGCAAGCCAGCCGCAGATGACCGGCGCTCGTCGTCGCGGCAAAGCAGCGGCGGCGGAGGCGGCGGCGGTTTTGACGGCGCATGGGTCGTCGTCAGCATGGGTTGCGGCGGCACCGTGAGCGGTGCAGTCGTCGTCTCCTCGGGCAAGCTGATCGCTGAAGGCGTGACCGGCACCGTCAGCCCGAGCGGGAGCGTAAGCACGTTTGGCCGGGGCGATGGCGTCACCTTCACGAGCTCCGGCCGGCTGTCTGGCCGCACCGGTTCCGGAACCTTCAAGCGATCCGACGGCTGCCCGGGAACCTGGACCGCGACCAAGCAATAATCGCGCGCGAAAATTTTGCAGCTTTCGCGGCGGAACTATCGGAGGGCAGGCCTGATTTAAGCCTCATCCTTTCCGGATTTGGGGCTCATTGCCACCCAAGTCTTTGACGAGATTGGCTCCCGTAACGTGTTGCGTAAGGCGTAACCGGGAGACCAGGATGGGCAACCGCACCGCAAAGTTCATATCCGCACTTTTCGCCAGCCTGCTGGCGGGCGTGCCGCTGTCCGCGGTGTCGCAGAACGCGCCGAGCGCACCGGCCGCATCGAGTTCGGCGCCAAGTGCAGCCAGTGCCGCCGACGATTGCCTTGCGTCGCCGAAGAAGACGGCGCCCGAGGGCCAGCATTGGTACTATCGCATCGAGCGTGGCACCAAGCGGCAGTGCTGGTATTTGCGCGCGGAGGGCGCGAAGACGGTGCAGAGCGCGCAGTCGACAGCTCCTTCGCAGAAGGACGATGCGCCCACCTCGCGCGCGGTGCAGGATGCACGCGCCGAGTGGCCGACGCCGCAAGGCACCGCCGCACCGGACACCACGGCATCGATCGCCGCGCCGACTGCGACCGCATCCCAGCCCGTCGTCAATCCGCGCGCGAGCGCTCCGGCCGGCAGCGCGGACCAGTCCGCGCTCAGCGCGCGCTGGCCCGATGCCACCGCCGCAGCGGCCCCCGCCGCCCAGCCCGCGGCCCCCGCGACTAAAACCGCTGACACGCGCCCTGTGCCAAAGCCCGCGACCGCGCCCGCTGCTACGGCGCCTGTGACGCTGGCAGCGGCCGAAGCGCCGACGGCCGACAAGCCGACCGGCTCGCTGCAGACGCTGCTGCTCGTGATCGGCGGCGCGCTCGCACTCGCCGGCATTCTCGGCAGCGCGGTCTATCGCTTCTCCGGCTCGCGCGTCCGCGTTCAGCCACATGACGGCACGCGCCGCCGCATCAATTGGGACAATTGGGAAGCGCCGGCCGACAACGCCCGCGCGCCGTGGGCCGAAGCAGCTTTGGCCGCTGCCCCGCGCCCGCAACGCCCGCAACCGCAGCCGCTCGATTTCTCCTTCGCGCTCCCCGAACGGAAGCGCGATGTCGCGCCCGTCGCCGAGGTGACCGACACTCACATGCTGGATGAGATCCACCCTGCCGAAAGCGACCTGCTCGCGATGGACAAGATGGAGACGGCGGTGCTCGCGCGCGACGAAGCGCAACCGGAGCCCGAAACTCAGCCGGAGACCGACGTCGAGACGGCCGACGCGCAGACCGAGCCGGAAGAAACCGATGCCGATGCAGTCGACATCGACATCATCACCGAAATCCTGGAACGGCTGGCAAAGGAAGGACCGCGGCTCCGCACGCCCGATCCCGAGCCCGTCAACCTCGAGCCTAGCCTTGAGCCTAGCTTTGCAACTGGCTCTGAAGGTTTCGCACGAAGCCAACCAGTCCAACGCGCCGCTCGCGCTTGAGGCGCTCGGCCTTCAGGATCGATTGCACCTCGGCGAAGGCCTGGTCGACGTCGTGGTTGATCACGATGTAGTCGTACTCGGCCCAGTGGCTCATCTCGTGGCTGGCGCGGCTCATCCGCTTGCGGATGACCTCGTCGGAATCCTGCGCCCGCGAATGCAGCCGCTTCTCGAGATCGGCGGCTGACGGCGGCAGGATGAAGACGCGAACCACGTCGACGCTCGCCTTCTGGTGCAGTTGCTGCGTGCCCTGCCAGTCGATGTCGAACAGCACGTCCTGCCCGGCCGACAGGGCCGCCTCCACCGGCGCACGCGGGGTCCCGTAGAGATTGTCGAACACGGTGGCCCATTCGAGCAGTTCGCCCTGCTCCACCATCGACTCGAACCTGCTCTTGATGACGAAGAAATAGTCGCGCCCTTCGACCTCTCCCGGTCGCATCTGGCGCGTGGTCGCCGACACCGACATCTTCAGGCCGGGCTCCCGCTCGAGCAGCATCCGCGACAGCGTTGTCTTGCCCGCGCCTGAAGGCGACGACAGCACGAACATCAATCCGCGCCGCTCGACCCCGTCAAATCCGTGACCGCCTGCCGTCATCGATCACTCCAGGTTCTGGACCTGCTCGCGGAACTGCTCGACCACGTTCTTCATGGCAAGCCCCGTGTTGGTCAGCTCGATGTCGTTCGACTTCGAGCAGCAGGTGTTGACCTCGCGATGAAACTCCTGCGCCAGGAAATCGAGCTTGCGGCCGATCGGACCACCCTTGCCGATCAGTTCGCGCGCTTGGGCTACGTGCGAGGCGATGCGATCGAGCTCCTCGCGGATATCGGCCTTGGTCGCCATCATCAGCGCTTCCTGGGTGATGCGGTCGGCGTCGAAGCGATCGGAGGCATCGAGCAGCGTTGCGATCTGCTCTGCGAGGCGCGCCCGGATCGCCTCCGGCTTGCGGCCCGGCGAGGCCTCAGCCTGCTTGGCCAGTCCCTCGATCTCGCTGACGCGCTGGGTGAGGATTTGCCCGAGCGAGGTGCCCTCGCGCTTGCGCATCTCGACGAGCTCGGCGAGCGCCGTGTCGAAGGCATCGGCGACGGCGGCGCGCGCCGCCTTGTCCTCGTCCTCGTTGCTCTCGGGCTCGGCCACCTCGATCACACCCTTGATCGACAACAGGCCGTCGATGCTCGGCGCCACCGCGTCGATCTTGCCGGAGAGCTGGGTCGCGACCTTGAGCACGGCGTTGAGCACGTCCTCGTTGATGCGCACGGTCGCGGCCGCATTGGCGCGCTTGACGTTGAGATTGGCGTAGACGGTGCCGCGCGACAGCACTTCGCCGGCGCGCTTCTTGGCGTGGGCCTCGACCTCGTCAAAGCCCTGCGGCAGCCGCACGCGCAGGTCAAAACCCTTGGCGTTGACCGACTTCAACTCCCATTCGAACGTGTAAGGCCCGCTCGCACCGTGGCTTCGGGCAAAGCCGGTCATGGACGACAACGCCATCGGGTGAGCTTCTCCGGACAGATGAGATTCGCGGGGCCATCAGGCCACGTGAAACTTAAGACTATTTTGCAGGAAAGTGGAATCCGCGAAAACCCGCGGGCCGCCACGCATTTCCGGCTCTTGCGGATCTAGAGTGCCGTTCCGATGAAATCGGAACGCAGCTCTAGATTCTTGTTTTTGACGCGTTTTCTTGTCGCGAACCGGTTTCCACTTCGCTGGAAAACGCTCTAGCGCTGGACCACCGGCGGCGTGGTTTGCACGGCGCCCTGGCGGGCCGCCGGCGCGGGTGGATTGGTGGCGGGCCGCGCCGCTGGCGGCTTCTTCTGCTGGGTCGGCTTGGTCGTCGCCGTGGGCGCATTGTCCGCCGGGGCTGCTGCGGCGGGTGCCTGCGCGTCGTCGGCGGGCTCCACGGTGTCGTTCTGGATCTGCTTCTCCATCGCGCGCAGCTTGGCGACGTTCTTCTGGTGCGCGTCGTAGGTTTCCGTAAACGAATGGCCGCCGGTGCCGTCGGCGACGAAATACAGGTCGCGGGTGCGGGCCGGGTTGGCGGCGGCTTCCAGCGAGGCGCGGCCGGGATTGGAGATCGGACCCGGCGGCAGGCCCTCGATCACATAGGTGTTGTATGGCGACGGCTGGGTGATCTCGCTGCGCTTGATCGGACGTCCGAGCGTCCCCTTGCCGCCGACCAGGCCGTAGATGATGGTCGGATCGGACTGCAGCTTGATTTTCTGCTTCAACCGGTTGGTGAAGACGGCGGCGACGCGGCTGCGCTCGTCGGGCTTGCCGGTCTCCTTCTCGACGATCGAGGCGAGCGTGACCAACTGCTCAGGCGACTTGATCGGGATATCCTGGCTGCGGCGCTCCCAGATTTCGGTGAGCACGCGCTTGTGCGTCTGCTGCATGCGCTGGATCACCTGCTCGCGCGTCGTTCCACGCGGGAACTTGTAGGTCTCCGGCAACAGCGTGCCCTCGCGCGGCACTTCACGGACGCTGCCGGTGAAGATGTCGTTGTCGGTCAGCCGCGCCACGATCTGCTCGGAGGTCAGGCCTTCCGGAATCGTGACCGCATGCTGCACCACCTTGCCCTCGACGATGGTGGCGACGACGTCGCGCAAGGATGCATGCTTCTGGAACGAATATTCGCCCGGCTTGAGGTCCGAGCTCGCCTTCAGCGCAAACACGGCGGCGATGAACACCCAGGGATTGACGTCGGTAACGCCTTCCTTGTTCAGGGTGTCGGCGATGTCGCGTTTTCCCGCGCGCGAGGGAATGTTGACGATCTTGTCTTCCTGCAGCGGGCCTGCCGTCTCCAGGATCTGCCGGCCGTAATAATAGGTGGCGCCGGCACCCAGCATCGCAATCAGCAGAATCGTGATGATGGCGTTGCCGACCACGACAAAGGGATTGCGCGCGCGGTCCGACCGCTTCGGCGGCGGGGGCACCTGCTCGGGCTCCAGCGCAGCACGCGGACTCCGGGGCGAAATGGGCGGCCTTTCACTCATCGAAGCAACCTGAATCCTGCCGGTTCAATTGCGGCCTGACAATTACCTGCCCTGCCAAATGCACGCCCACGACTATGACTATCGCCGAATAAGGCAAAACGGTGGATTCGTTGCAAGCGCAAGCTAGTTGGCCAGGCGCCGGACGATCACCGAAGCATTGGTACCGCCAAATCCGAAAGAATTCGACAACGCCACGTTGACCTCGCGCTTCTTGGCCGCGTGCGGCACGAGATCGATCGCCGTTTCGACCGATGGATTGTCCAGGTTGATGGTCGGCGGCACGATGTTATCGCGAATCGCAAGAATCGCGAAAATCGCCTCGATCGCGCCGGCCGCACCCAGCAAGTGCCCGGTCGAGGATTTGGTCGAGGACATCGCGACCTTGGAGGCCGCATTGCCGAGCAGCCGCTCCACCGCGCCGAGCTCGATCTCGTCGCCGAGCGGCGTCGAGGTGCCGTGCGCGTTGATGTAGTCGAGATCGGACGCCGTCAGGCCCGCACGCTTGAGCGCGGCCGACATGCTGCGGAAGCCGCCGTCGCCGTCGGGCGACGGTGAGGTGATGTGATAGGCATCGCCCGACAGGCCGTAGCCGATCACCTCGGCGTAGATCTTGGCGCCGCGGCGCCTGGCGTGATCGAGCTCCTCGAGCACCACGACACCGGCGCCCTCGCCCATCACAAAACCGTCGCGGTCCTTGTCGTAGGGACGCGAGGCCTTCTCGGGCGTCTCGTTGAAACCGGTCGACAGCGCGCGCGCAGCGTTGAAGCCGGCAATGCCGATGCGGCTGATCGGCGATTCCGCGCCGCCCGCCACCATCACGTCGGCATCGCCGAGCGCGATCAGACGAGCCGCGTCACCGATCGCATGCGCGCCGGTCGAACAGGCCGTCACCACCGAATGGTTCGGCCCTTTCAGCCCGTGCTCGATCGAGACGTAGCCGGAGGCAAGATTGATCAGACGGCCCGGAATGAAGAACGGCGAGACGCGACGCGGTCCGCGTTCCTTGAGCAGGATCGCGGTCTCCGCGATGCCGTTGAGGCCGCCGATGCCGGACCCGATCAGGGTGCCGGTCGCGCATTTGTCCTCTTCGCTTTCAGGGTGCCAGTTGGCGTCGTTGAGCGCCTGCGTCGCGGCGCCCATCGCGTAGATGATGAAGTCGTCGACCTTGCGCTGGTCCTTCGGCTCCATCCACTGATCGGCGTTGAATGTATCGTTGGAACCGTCGCCGCGCGGCACGTTGCAGGCGATCTTGGTCTGCAGATCGGAAACGTCGAACGTCTCGATCTTGCGTGCACCGCTCTCGCCATTGAGGATGCGCTTCCAGGTCGGCTCGACGCCGCATGCAAGCGGCGACACCATGCCGAGGCCCGTGACGACAACACGCCTCATACCTCAACTCCGGTTCAAAAATTCGCGGCAGAATAACAAGAAACCGGTGGACCGCGTTCCTGCGGTCCGTCCGGTTTCCATGTTGTGCCGCGAAATGAGAGCCTTAGCTCTTCGCGTTCTTCTCGAGAAACTTCGTGGCGTCGCCGACGGTGAGAATCGTCTCCGCCGCGTCGTCCGGAATCTCGCAACCGAATTCCTCTTCGAACGCCATCACCAGTTCGACGGTGTCCAGACTGTCGGCGCCGAGGTCGTCGATGAAGCTCGCAGCGTCGACAACCTTCTCGGGCTCAACACCAAGGTGTTCGACCACGATCTTCTTAACCCGCTCGCCAATGTCACTCATCGCTTAACCTCGTGTTGTTCCCTTGACCCGACCCCCCGGGACGATACGAGCCGTCGAGGTCGTTAAACTGCCTTTGCGTACGAACTTTGATTTGGCCCCATCCTAGCCGATGCGGGGCCCGGCGAACGACGGCCAAGGCTCCGCACCGCCAATATACAGGGTTTCCAAAACCTGCAATGGCGTTCTTTGCCCATCCGTTGCAGGTCCGGTTATCACACTTCAACTGCCTTGACTACACGCCTCAATTCGCTCCGGAAACGGCTGTTTGCCGCATCCGGCCCGCCCCCGGCGGGACGGTTCAGATCATCGCCATTCCGCCGTTCACGTGAATCGTCTGTCCCGTGACATAGGCTGCTTCGTTCGAGCTCAGATAGACGGCCGCAGCCGCAATATCCTCCGGGGTCCCCAGCCGGGCGGCCGGAACCTTGGTCAGGATCGTCTCGCGCTGCTTGTCGTTGAGCGCATCGGTCATCGGCGTCTTGATGAAGCCGGGCGCGATGCAGTTCGCGGTGACGCCGCGCTTGGCGTATTCGGCACCCAGCGTCTTGATCATGCCGATCAAGCCTGCCTTCGACGCGGTATAGTTGCCCTGCCCCGGGTTACCGGTAACGCCGACCACCGAGGTGATGGCGATGATGCGGCCGAAGCGCTTGCGCATCATCAGTTTTGTCGCGGCGCGCGCCAGGCGGAAGGTCGATGTCAGGTTGACGTTGATGACTTCTTCCCAGTCCTCGTCGCGCAGCTGCACAAAGAGATTGTCGCGGGTGATGCCGGCATTGGCGATGAGGATGTCGACCTGGCCCATCGCGGCTTCGGCTGATGGCACCAGCGCCTCGACCTCATCGGCCTTGGACAGGTTGCAGGGCAGCACGTGCACGCGCTCGCCAAGCTTACCGGCGAGCTCGTCCAGGACTTCCTTGCGCGTGCCGGAAATCGAAACCGTGGCGCCCTGCGCGTGCAAGGCAGACGCGATCGCGCCGCCGATGCCGCCGGTCGCGCCGGTGACGAGCGCCTTCTTGCCAGTCAGATCGAACATTGAAAACTCCTTCAGGCCTTCGAAGCGGCCAATGCATCCTTTGCGGCGGCAATATCGTTCGGACCGCCGACGGCAACACCGACGGCGCCGTCAGCGATGCGCTTGACGAGGCCCGTGAGCACCTTGCCCGCGCCGATCTCCAGGAAGCGCGTCACGCCCTGCCCGGCCATATAGGCAACCGACTCCCGCCAACGCACGGTGCCCGTGACCTGTTCGACCAGACGGCGGCGGATCTCGTCAGGATCATTGATCGCGCTCGCCAGCACGTTCGACACCAGCGGCGATGCGGGCGCCTTGATCGTGACCTTCGCCAGCGCCTCCGCCATCGCGTCGGCGGCCGGCTGCATCAGCTTGCAATGGAACGGTGCGGACACCGGCAGCAGCATCGCGCGCTTGGCGCCCTTGGTCTTGGCGATTTCGACGGCGCGATCAACCGCGTCCTTGTCGCCGGAGACGACCACCTGGCCACCGCCATTGTCATTGGCCGCCTGGCAAACCTGGCCTTGGGCTGCTTCCCGGGCGACGTCCATCGCCGCCTCGTAGTCGAGGCCGAGCAGTGCGGCCATGGCGCCGGCACCGACCGGCACCGCCTTCTGCATCGCAAGGCCGCGGGTGCGTAAGAGGCGCGCGGTATCTGATATGGTCAGGCTGCCGGCCGCAGCCAGCGCCGAATACTCGCCAAGCGAGTGTCCGGCAACGAACGCCGCATCCCGCCCCACGGAAAAACCGGCCTCGGTCTCGAGCACGCGCAGGGTTGCGAGCGAGACCGCCATCAGCGCCGGCTGGGCGTTCTGGGTGAGCTGGAGGGTCTCGGCCGGGCCGTCCCAGATCACAGCCGTCAGCTTCTCACCGAGCGCCGAATCGACCTCATCGAACACCGCACGCGCAGCGGGAAATGCGTCGGCCAGGGCCTTGCCCATGCCGACGGCCTGGGACCCCTGCCCCGGAAATGTGAATGCTGCCGTCATCGGCGCTCCCTGGCTTGGTTGAGCTGAACCGGTCTCGAAACCCGCCAGCCGCTTTTACGCCCGGCGCGAGCCCTGGTTCCACAAAATGCTCTTGAGGGGGCCGTAAGACACTGACCGGGGCCGGGATGTCAAGCCGCGGCCCTTACCTGGATGGGGTTCGGAAGCGGCTGGTGTGGACTAAAACCCGCCCGCCTTTTGGTCGGCACCGACCTGAACTCCCGCCCGCGCGCGACGGGCGCTGCTTGCCAACTGGCCGGGACGGTCGTCCTGGTTCGGCTTGGCGGTCGCAAGCCGCAGCACGGCCAGATAGTTCGGCTGCACCTCCATCCGCCCCGCATGTGTCCTTGAGAGAATGCGGTGCACGCGCGGCAGGTTGTAACAGGGGATGTAGAACAGCAGATGATGCTCGAGATGGTAGTTCACGTAGTAAGGCGCGATGAACAGCCGCTCGAGAAAGTTGGCGTGCGTGGTCCGGGTGTTGCGCAGGGGATCGTGGCTATCAGGCACGACGGCGTGCTCGGCGATGTTGCGGATGCGCGTGATCACCATATGCCAGGTCAGCAGCGGCACCAGCCAGAGCAGCGGATAAGCCCACCACACGCCGGCCGCCGCCAGCGCGGCGAACAGAATCGCGTTGACGACGCATTGCGGTCCGAGCTTCTGCCAGAAATGCACGGCACGTTGCGCCAGCGGCCAATCCTTCGGCCCGAGCGCGTTGAGCAGTTGCGCCTTGCGCTGCTGATAGCCGGTCTGACCGGTGAGATCGCGAATGAATTTGCGGCGATAGCTCAACTGGGTGATCGGGAACGGCGCCGACAGAATGAGGTCGGGATCGTCCTCCTGCTGCGTGCGCGCGTGGTGCTGCAGATGATAGCGGCGATAGGCGCGCGTCTCTGCAAACACCGGGTAGGCGCAGAACCACTGGCTCAAGGTGAGATTGGTGTTCTCGTTCGCTGACAGGCAGCCATGCGCGCCGTCATGCATGAGGATCGCAAGGCCGAGTTGGCGCGAGCCGATGATCCCGACCGCGAGCAGATAGGTCAGCGGATTGGGCCACCACGCCACCAGCGCAATCGCGCCTGCTATCAGCGCCCAGGCATGGACGATCAGGGCGATACCCTTCCAGGTCACGCGCTCGCGCACGGTGACGAGTTCGTCCTCGCTCAGGAAATCGCGGGCTCGCATGCGAAGCGCGGTCATGGCTCAGCTCTCCCCGTCCGATGGCGTTGATGTCGATGCAAGACGAAGCCGCGCGCCGTCAGTGTCGGCTCGGGCCTGGTCACCCAGCACGCGCAGCATCTCGCCGCATAATTGCTCGCCCGACCGGCCCATGGCGTAGCCTTCGAGGATGACGCCGATCGCCACCGCCCAGAACCGCCGCGAGCTCTCGTCGGGCGCGCGCAGGGATCGCCAGCCGTGGCGCTCGACCTGGCTCGCATAGGCGCGCGCGCCTTCGCTGTGCAGCCGCTCGATGGTGCGCTCGACCAGCGGCGCGAGATCGGGCCGTCGCCGTGTCAGCGTGAGGGCCTCGGCGAAGAAGGCCACAGAATCGGTTGCCGTCACGGTTTCCGCAAGCGCGTGGGTGTAGTCACGCGGCGTGTGCGCCTTCAGCGCTGCCTGCTCCGTCGTGCGGGCGAGATAGAGAAGGTCACGGCAGGCGCATTCGACGAACAGCGCCTCCTTGGTGCGGAAGTAATAGGTGATCTGGCTCGGGAACGCGTCGGCCGCGGTCGCGATGTCGGAAATCGAGGTCCCGGCGAGACCCCTCTCCTTGAACATCGGGCTGGCAGCATCGAGCAGCAAGGAACGCATTTTGCGCCCGGCCGAGCGCGTGGCGCGGGCCGCGTGCTTGGGATCGCCGGCCTGCCCTTCCAACGGGACCTGGATCGTCTTGGCCGCCATGGGGCCCTCCCTTGCGCTATTTGTATGTCATACAAACAAATAGCGCAAGATGGTACTTTCCGACCGTTGGCCGGGTCTGGAGCGCCCCGGAGACACCCGGGTCAAAATCCGGCCCCGAAACCTTGCCAACCCAGCCAAAATCCGTATAAGGCGCCCATCCGCAGATCCCGGCCGGGAGCTGAACGGACGGTCTCAGCAAATTCACTCGTTTGATTTTGATGTGGCAGGGCCAGTCGGCCCGTCGTCCCGTGCTTCCGCCTTCTGAGCTTAGTCCGAGTCCTTTCCGAAGGCCTCGAAGGGCTTGACGCCGGGTGATGCGCTAACACTAGGAAAGGACCATCATGCCTCTTTATGAGCATGTCTTCCTCGCGCGCCAGGACGCGAGCCCGCAGCAGGTCGAAGAGCTGACTGCGCAGATGACCGGTATCGTCGAAGGTCTCGGCGGCAAGGTCACCAAGACCGAGAATTGGGGCGTTCGCTCCCTCACCTACCGCATGAACAAGAACCGCAAGGCGCACTTCGTGCTGCTCAATATCGACGCGCCGTCCGCGGCGATCGCCGAGATCGAGCGCCAGGAGCGCATCAGCGAAGACGTGATCCGCTATCTCAGCACCCGCGTCGAGGAGCTCGAGGAAGGCCCGTCGGCGATGATGCGCAAGTCGGATCGCGATCGCGAGCGTGACGATCGCGGCGGCGGCTTCCGCGGCGAGCGTGAGGGCGGCTTCCGCGGCGACCGCGAAGGCGGCTTCCGTGGCGACCGCGGTGATCGCGGCCCGCGCCGTCCCCGCGAAGATGCTGAAACCCCTGCGGACCAGGAGTAAGAACAATGGCTGAAGCTGGCGCCCGCCGTCCGTTTTTCCGTCGTCGCAAGAGCTGCCCGTTCACGGGCGCGAATGCTCCGAAGATCGACTACAAGGATTCCAAGCTGCTGATGCGTTACGTCTCCGAGCGCGGCAAGATCGTGCCGAGCCGCATCACGGCCGTCTCCGCCAAGAAGCAGCGTGAGCTCGCCCGCGCCATCAAGCGCGCGCGCTTCCTGGGCCTCCTGCCCTACGTGATCCGCTGATACGAATCCCGATCGGCGGCGTTTGCGCCGCCGATCGAACTCTCGAACGAACTTGAACTCATAAGGCTTCCGGGTCGTCCGGTCGCCGATGGTTGGGGCTAAAGAGCCTCTAACCGCTCGAAGGGAGCGGGACAGCTGATGATGGTATTTGGACTCATAGCCCTGATCGCCGGCGCTGCGTCGGCCCTGATGTTCGCCTCGATCGTGTCGGGCGCGCTGATCTCGCTCGTCCTGTTCTATCTCGCACCGCTGCCGCTGATGGTGGCTGCGATCGGCTGGGGCCCGCTCGTCGCTAGTTTCGGTGGTATTGCCGCCGCGATCGGCCTGGGTCTGCTGTTCGGCCTGCCCTATTGCATCGCCTTTGCCGTGACCATCGCGCTGCCGGCCTGGTGGCTCGGTCATCTCGTGCTGCTCGGCCGTCCCGTGGACGCGCCGGCCAACGGCAATGCGTCTGCCGAGCCCGCGATCGAATGGTATCCGCTCGGCCGCATCCTGCTCTGGATCGCCGGCTTTGCCACGCTGACGACGATGGCCGCGCTGCTGACGCTCGGCACCGACGCGGACAGCATCATCGGCACCTTGCGTCGCGGCCTCCTGCGCATCCTCAGGGCCAGCGAGTCCCCGATCACCGGCGAGACCGATCAGTTCATCGACGCGCTGGTGAAGATCGCGCCGGCCGCGGCCACGATCGTGTCGATGATGACGCTGACGCTCAATCTCTGGCTCAGCGCCAAGGTGACGGCGACCTCGGGCAAGCTGCGCCGCCCGTGGCCCGACATGATGCGGGCCGAGCTGCCGCCGATGACGCTGGCGGTGCTGTGCGTCGCCATCGCCCTCTGCTTCACCAGCGGCCTCGTCGCGATGGTCGCGCAGATACTCACGACCGCGCTGATGCTGGCCTATGCGTTGACCGGCTTCGCCGTGCTGCACACGCTGACGCTGGCGCTCAAAAGCCGCACGTTCTGGCTCGGCTCGACCTACGCGATGGTCGCCGTGTTCGGCTGGCCGGTGCTGGCGATGGTGATCCTCGGTCTTGCCGATGCCGTGTTCGGCTTCCGCGAACGCTTCTTGCGCAACCGGTCGCAACCGCCGCCGCTGCCGACCCCTTAAGTCCAACTTCGAAAACCAACCAACTCACATCACATCAAAAAGGAGAACGATTATGGAAGTCATTTTGCTGGAACGCGTGTCCAAGCTCGGCCAGATGGGCGAAGTCGTGAAGGTTCGCGACGGCTTTGCCCGCAACTTCCTGCTCAAGCGCGGCAAGGCGCTGCGCGCCACCGCCGACAACCGCGCCAAGTATGACGGCATGAAGGCCGAGCTCGAGGCCCGCAACCTCGCGTCCAAGGGCGAGGCCTCCAAGGTCGCCGAGAAGATCGAGGGCAAGAACATCATCGTGATCCGCCAGGCCTCGGAAGCCGGCCAGCTCTTCGGCTCGGTCACCGTGCGCGACGTGGTCGTTGCGTTCGAAGCCGACGGCGTCTCGCTGTCCCGCCCGCAGGTGCAGCTCGACGCGCCGATCAAGACCATCGGCAAGCACAGCATCACGGTCGCGGTTCACCCCGAGGTCGAGGTCGAGGTCACCGTCACGGTCGCGCGCAGCCAGGACGAGGCCGAGCGCATCAACCGCGGCGAGGACATCTCGACCCGCAACGAGGACCGCGACGCGGCCGCCGAAGCGATTGCGGCTGCCGGCGAGTTCTTCGATCCGGAAGCCCAGCACGACGACGTGCAGCCGGCCCCGGCCGCGGAAGCGACCGAGAAGTAACGCTCTCGTCCATAAGCTAGAGGAAGGCCCGGCCGTTCACGCGGCCGGGCTTTTCGTTGTCGCAGCCACATCCTCGTTCAGCATCGCGATCGAGGCGAGCGCCGTCGCCGTATGCTTCTCGACGCCGTCAGTCACGCAAAACACGTCGGCCGCGACGACCGAGACCTGACGTCCCGGCTTGATCACCCGCGCCCGGCAGATCAGTTTGTCGCCGACCGCGGGCGACAACAGATTGAGCTTGTACTCCGCCGTCAGCGCCGGCTGGCCGCGCGAGGTGGCCGCCGCGATCGTGGTCGCGTTGTCGACCAGGAAGGCGGTGACGCCGCCATGGAAGAAGCCGTGCTGCTGCAACAGATCCGGCCTACGCGCGACGGCGATCGTGCATTCGCCGCGCGCGAGTTTCGACAGCTCCGCGCCGACCAGATTCATAAAACCCTGCCGGCCGACATTGCTGTGAATGCGCTCGGCGATCTCGGTAAAGCCGGGATCGGTGTCCGTGCTCATGATGCCACTCCTTTTTTGGTGTTGGCCGGCACCAGCGCGCGGATGGCGCAGACAATCAGCGTGTCGGCTTCGCTGCGCGGGTCGGTGCGGTCGCGGCCCGACAGATAGGCGCGGCAAAACACCTGCGCCGGCCCGATGATCTGGCTGATGAACATGACAGGTGTCATCGGCAACAGGTCTCCGCGCGCGATCAGCGGCGCGCGCCAGCGCTCGATGGCCTCGCCAAGCCGCGCATTCTGCGCACGCTGGGCATCCCTGACATCGTCGGCCCATTCGTTGCGCGAGATCTCGAACAGATAGCGCGCCTCGCGGCGACTGGTCACGACCCAGCCGAGATGTGCGCGGATCAGGCGGCCGATGCCCTCCTCCGCGCTCGGTGCCGGTTCGAGCGCAGCCAGGATCGCAGCGTGATAGTGGCCGAGCACCTCGATGAAGAGCGCACCCGCGAGCTCCTGCTTCGATGCGAAGACGTGGAAGAAGCTGCCATTGGAGGCACGCGCCCGCTCCCGGATCGCAGCCACGGTGGCACCCTCGAAACCGACGCGATCGAAGATCGCGAGCCCCGCCGCCAGCAGATCGTCACGCACGGTCGCCGACATCGGCACCTCCTGGAGTATTACTCTAGAGCAATACTCTAAACGCAGTCAAGAAGCGAAAAGGCCGCGTTGCCGCGGCCTTCGTTCCCTTGCGGAAGCCTATTGCGAGATCGGCGGGGCCGGCGGGCCGGCTGGAGCCGCGGGCGGGGCCGGAGGCGCAGTGGCGGTGACGGCAGGCGGCGCCTCCTGCGGCTTTGCCGGGGCTGGTTCGGAGCTGCCTGCACTCGTGGCGGGCGTCTCGGCCGGCTTTGCGGCTGCTGGTGCGGCCGGCGTCACCTGCGGGACCGGATCGGGCCGCGTTCCATTGTTGGCCGGCTCGGTCTTGGTCGGTTCGGATTTGGCCGATTGCGACGGCGCAGCCTCTGGCTTGCTGTCGGGCTTGCTGTCCGGCTTGGCAGCAGTGTCGGGCTTGCTCTCCTGCGCCGCCGGCTTCTCGCCGGACGATTTGTCGCCGGAGGACTTTTCGCCGGAGCCGTCGACCTTCGCGGTCTCGCTCTTCGGTTCGGTCTTGGGATCGGTCTTGGGCTCGTCCTTCTTGTCAGCCGACACCGGCTCGGTCGTGGCCGGAGTGTCCTTCACGGTGTCAGGCTTTGCCGTATCGACCTTCGGCGCCTCGTCGGCGTCAGGCTTGCCGCGCTTGCTCATCTTCTTCTTGCGACCGTCGGGCCCACGCTCATTGGCTGCCTGGCCCTCGGCGGGCTTGGCGCCGTCCTTCGCGCCGTCCTCGGCGGGTCGCGCCGCACGCTTCTGACCGGCAGCAGCGCCCTCACCTTCAGGCTTTGCAGCTTCCTGGCCCGGACGTTGGCGGCGCCCGGCGTGCTCGGGTGACTGCTGGGTCGCGCTGGAATTGGCTTCCTTCTCCTTGTCCTTGGCACCCTTGCTCGCGTCCTTGGCATCCTTCGCCTGGTAGCGGGTGTCGGTCGCGCCGTTGGAGACGAGGTAAGAGGACAGCACGCCGGCCATGTCGGAGCTCGTCGTGTAGTGCTGGCGCAGAAAGCCCGGCAGCGAGCCCGGTGCTACCGTCTTCAACAGGCCGCGCGGGCTCTTGTGGCAGGCATTGCAGGTCTGGGCGAAGATCTGGGAGGGGGACTTGCCGGCCTCGAGGTTTTGCGCCTGCGCCAGCGAGGTATCGACCGCGCCGAAGCCGATCAGAAGCAACACCGTTGCGAGGCTGAGCGCTCGGCTCGACATTCCCGTCATCTCCACTGAATTTCCGTTCACGCGGCCCGCGCGTCGGGGCGGCGGCGGGTCACCTTTTAGCCGATTATGCTGTGAATGGAAGCGCGCTCATGACGCAAGCCTGTGATCGGCGGTTTGCGAATATCCGCTTTGAACACAGCGCAATAGCAGGGCCTGAACAGGTTGTCGCACCCGCCGGAACGCACCGCGCACCCGAGTCCGAACCAGCGATGTGTGATTGTGCCGCAACCAGCGCAACGCGCCGGGCCCGCGCCCCGAATTCTAGTGGCGAAGGCCGGAGCCGGAGACTTGGTAGAGGCCGTGCGAGGCCGGAAGGGCAAGCTGCGCCCGGAACCGGGCCATGGTGTCGGCGGAAACCGCTTGGCGGCGGATTTCGGGCCGGGCGGTGTCCTCCATGGCAGCGATCAGCGCCGACAGCCATAGGCGGCTGCCTGCGTCGCTTTGCCATGTCCGGAGTTCCTGCCGCATTGCCGTCTCTGCCCTGTCTCGCCTCTTGGCGGTTTGCCGGGAGCAACCCCCGGCACGCCATGTCTGTTCCTGCCGAAAAGAAACCCAAAGAAAACTGACGTCTGTGATCTGCTTCACATTAGGCCGGTCGTCTTTGTCCTAGACCTCTGCCCATGACCAAGAAGACCCAAACCTCCTTCGATGTGCAGGACGACCTCCGCACCGACTACGCCCTGATCCTCAGCGGCGTCGGCGCTGCCCTGGTTGCGCTGGTCTACCTTCTGCTCATCTGAAATCCGGAGCCGAAGGCCGGCCTGCGATCGTAGCGGCGCGCCTTCAAATGGGTCTGAGCGCCCACATATTAGGTTCACGATATCCGGATTTTTCCGTGGCGCCGCCTGAGCGGGATCAAGGCAGGCGGTGAATTCCGCAAAATTCCGTCAAGCATTGCGCGTGCTGCAAGCGCTAATCATCCACCATTTTAATGAGCGGTTGATAGCGGCGAGCTTTCACTTTCGCTTTGCAGGCAAGCGGCGCTTTATCCCCGCCCCGCATAACGCCACAAAAGTTGCTAAGCACTGCAGACCATGGCCCTGACCGATTCGAACGTCCTGAAACTCGCGCCCGAAGCGGGAACCCCCGCCTACCGGAGCGCGCCGCACAATATCGAAGCGGAACAGAGCCTTTTAGGTGCCATCCTCGTCAATAACGACGCCTTCTACCGCGTCTCGGACTTCCTCGAGCCGAAACACTATTTCGAGCCGCTGCACCAGACCATCTATGAGACCGCTTCCAGCCTGATCCGGATGGGCAAGATCGCGACCCCGGTCACGCTGAAGACGTTCCTGCCCGCCGATACCGACGTCGGCGGCATGACCATCGGGCAATATCTTGCGCGTCTCGCCGCAGAAGCCACCACCATCATCAACGCCCAGGATTATGGGCGCACCATCTACGATCTGTCATTGCGCCGTGATCTCATCGGCATCGGCGAAGACATGGTCAATGTCGCCTATGACGCGCCGGTGGATTTTGCGCCACGGGCGCAGATCGAGGACGCCGAGCGCAAGCTCTACGAGCTCGCCGAATCCGGCCGCTATGACGGCGGCTTCCAAAAATTCTCGCAGGCGCTGACGGTTGCCGTCGATCTCGCAGCCAAGGCGTTCCAGCGCGACGGAAAACTGTCGGGCATTTCAACGGGCCTGCGCGACCTCGACACCAAGATGGGCGGCCTGCAGCATTCCGACCTGATCATCGTCGCCGGACGCCCGGGCATGGGCAAGACCTCGCTTGCGACCAACATCGCCTACAACGTTGCCCAAGCCTATGTTCCCGAATTGCAGGCCGACGGCACCTCGAAAGCGATCAATGGCGGAGTGGTCGGGTTCTTCTCCTGCGAAATGTCGGCCGACCAGCTCGCCACGCGTATCGTCGCCGAGCGCACCGGAATCCCCTCCTCGAGCATCCGCCGCGGCGGCATCTCCGAGGCCGACTTCGAAAAGATCCGCGAAGTCTCGATCGAGCTGCAGTCGCTGCCGTTCTATGTCGACGAGACCGGCGGTCTCTCCATCGCGCAGCTCATGGCCCGCGCGCGGCGGCTGAAGCGGCAAAAGGGCCTCGACCTCATCGTCATCGACTACATCCAGCTTCTGTCCGGCTCCGGCAAGCGCGCCAGCGACAGCCGCGTGCAGGAAATCACCGAGATCACCACGAGCCTGAAGGCGCTCGCCAAGGAGCTCAGCGTTCCCATCATCGCGCTGTCGCAGCTCTCGCGTCAGGTCGAGTCCCGCGACGACAAGCGGCCGCAGCTTTCGGACCTGCGTGAGTCCGGCTCGATCGAGCAGGACGCCGACGTCGTGCTGTTCGTGTTCCGCGAGGAGTACTACCTCGCCATGAAGGAGCCGCGCCCCGGCACCGAAGAGCACACCAAGTGGCAGACCGACATGGAGCGCGCGCTCGGCAAGGCCGAAGTCATCATCGGCAAGCAGCGCCACGGCCCGACCGGCACGGTCGAGCTGCACTTCGACGCCTCGGTCACCCGCTTCGGCGACCTCAGCCACGACGGTCATGTGCCGGATCGCAGCTACTGAGCTCTTTCCAGCGGGTTGAACGCCGCCGTTCCGGCGCGTAAAACGGCCGCATGAACATCGCGTCCGACCCGAAAACCATCCCGCAGGCCGGCCTTTTGTCGGCAGAGGCCAATCAGGCGGCCGCGCTCGCAGCCTATGGCGGCGTGCTCACCATCGATCTCGACGCTGTGATCGCCAACTGGCGCAAGCTGGAGAAGACCGCGGTGCCGGCCGAATGCGCCGCCGTGATCAAGGCCGACGCCTATGGCTGCGGCATTGCGCCGGTCGCACGCGCGCTGAACAAGGCCGGCTGCAAGACCTTCTTCGTCGCCAATATCGAGGAAGCCCGCGCCGCGCGCGCCGCCGTGCCGACGGCGACCATCTACGTGCTCGGCGGCTACTTCCAGAACACCGGCGAGCACTATGCCAAGATCGATTGCCGTCCCGTGATCGGCGACCTCAACGAGCTCGCCGAATGGGACGTGTTCTGCCGCCGCACCGGCTGGTCCGGCGGCGCGGCCATCCACATCGACACCGGCATGAACCGGCTGGGGCTGACGCTGCAGGAGGCGCAGGCGATCATCCCGCGCATCAATGCCGGCGACCACGGCATCACGCTGGTGATGAGCCATCTCGTTGCGGCCGAGCAACTCAACAACACCGTGAACGGAAAGCAGCTCGGCGCCTTCCGCGGCATCGCCAGCGAATTCACGGGCGTGCCGGCCTCGCTCGCCAATTCCTCCGGTGTGTTCCTGGGTGCGACCTTCCAGTTCGACATGGTGCGGCCGGGTGCGGCGCTCTACGGCGTCAATCCGACGCCGGAAGCCGACAATCCGATGCAGCCGGTGGTCGATCTCAAGGTCCGCATCGTCCAGATCCGCAATGTCGAGCGCGGCGAGACCGTCGGCTATGGCGGCACCTGGACCGCGCGCCGCCCGACCAAGCTCGCGATCATCGCCTCGGGCTATGCCGACGGCTATTTTCGCGCGGCCAGCGCCAATGACGGCACGCGCGGCGCGGAGGTCGTCGTCGCCGGCAAGCGCTGCCCGGTCGCCGGCCGCGTCTCGATGGACCTGACCGCGATCGACATCACCGATCTGCCGCCGAATGCCGCGCGCCGCGGCCACATGGTGACGCTGCTCGGCGAAGGCATCACCGTCGACGAGCTCGCGCACCACTTCGGCACCATCGGCTACGAGGTGCTGACGAGCCTCGGCCGCCGCTTCGCGCGCGTCTACAAGGGCGGCAATGCGGAGCCGCTCGATCATCCCGCCATCGTGCCGCCGCCCGCAGCCGCCGAGCCGCAACCACCTTCGCCACCGCCTGCGCCCGTGCCCCCGGCTGCACCGCCGCCGGTGGAGCAGCCCCCGGCCCCGCCGCCGTTGCCGACCGGCTAGAGTCTCGTGCCCCGGACGCAGCACAGTGCGCCGCTCTTGCGGCGTAGTGCGCTGCAGAGCCGGGGCCCATCGTTTACGGCAAGAATGGGTCCCGGTTCTGCGTCGCATCGCTCTCGCGCTGCGCCGCGCCCGGGACACGAGAGACTACTTCTTCATCCCGTCAACCACGTTCCTGCAGGCTGGCGCGAGCGATGCGCATCCCATGAAGGTCGCAACATTCAACATCAACAACATCAATCGCCGCCTGCCCAATTTGCTGCGTTGGCTGCGCGCCGCAAAACCTGACGTCGTCGCACTGCAGGAATTGAAGGCGAGCGACGCCGAATTCCCGATCGCCGCGATCGAGAAAGCCGGTTACGGCGCAGTGTGGCGCGGCCAGAAGACGTGGAACGGCGTCGCCATCCTGGCGCGCAATGCCGAGCCGGTGCTGACACGCACCGAGCTGCCCGGCGACCGCGACGATCACGAGGCGCGCTACATCGAGGCGGCCGTGCGCGGCGTCATCGTCACCAGCATCTATCTGCCGAACGGCAATCCGCAGCCGGGACCGAAATTCGACTACAAGCTGGCCTGGTTCGCGCGGCTGAAACGTCACGCCAACACGTTCATCAAGCAGGACCTGCCCGTCGTGCTCGCCGGCGACTACAACGTCGCGCCGACGCCGCTCGACATCTACCCGACCAAATCATGGGACAAGGATGCGCTGATCCAGCCGAAGAGCCGCGCCGCCTTCGCCTCGCTCGTCGCGCAAGGCTGGTGCGACGCGATCCGCGAGGCGCATCCGGAGGAACGCATCTACACGTTCTGGGATTACAAGCGAAACCGCTGGCCGCGCGATGCGGGCCTGCGGCTCGATCACCTTCTCCTCAGCCCTGCCCTTGCCCCGCGCCTCGCCAAGGCCGGCGTCGACAAGAAAATCCGCGGCGAGGACGGCGCCAGCGATCACGCGCCGGCGTGGGTGGTGTTGAAATAGCGCGAGATCGTAGGGTGGGCAAAAGCGCGCTTGCGCTGTGCCCACCATCTTTCATCGACGCAAGAAGTGGTGGGCACGCTTCGCTCTGCCCACCCTACGGAGCCTTGCAAGCGGCTCCACCTCACCACAAATTCTTGCCGTCGATCATGTTCACCGGCACCGCGTCGAGATCGAAATCGTCGAACAATCGCGCGTTCACGGCAACCTTCGGATTGTCGAAGTCGGGCTTGCCCGTCGACCAGTCCGGCGACTCCGAATAGGTGCCGCAGCCGCACGCCGCGCAGAAGTGATGCTTTACGGTGCGACTGCCCCAGAGGTAGGTTTTGACGTTCTCCGGCGGCGACAGCAGGCGAAACTGGGCCGGCTTGTAGTAGGCCCACAAGGCGCCCCGCTTGGCGCACAGCGAGCAGGTGCAGCGCGTCACGCCCTCAGGCGCCTCGCTGACCTCGAACACCGTTTCCCCGCAATGGCAGCTTCCCTCGATCGGCATGACGCCCACTCCTGAACAATTGGCAGGAGATGGTCATAGCCGAGGCCTGCTGCCAACATGCTGTCAGCAGTGCCGCAGGGGGTGTTTCGGGAGGTTTAGCTCGCCGACAGCCGCCCGGCATTGCCGGCGACATGGGCGCGGTAGTGGTTGAGGATGGCAGGCGGCGTCGTCCCCGACAGCCAGCTCGCAGCGGCCCCGAACACGAAGGCGATCGCTTCGCCGACCGTCAGCCCATCGTCACGGCGCGATTTTTCGACCTCGGCGATATCGCAAGCCTCGGTGCCGAACATCGCGCCGGCGTACCAGGGAAATCCGTTGTCGGAGCCGCCAAGGGCCGCGTGACGGTCGAGCGCGGAAAAGGAATTGTGGTCCAGCATCGCATCCTCAAAGTCTTTGCAGCGAACGCTGCAATCAATACGCCTCAAAATCTAAGGATAAGGCGCTGGGATGGGTTGGATTGCCGGACCGGGCGATACTGGGCCTTAACCAACGCACGTCTCGTGCCCCGGACGCAGCGCAGCGCTTCTTCGGCGGTGCGCTGCTGAGCCGGGGCCCATCGTGCCGCTACATGCCGTGTGGCCGCATGGGCGCAGCAACGCTTGCGCGTTGCAGCGCGTCCGGGACACGATAGGCCGATTCCCGGAGCTCTTCCTCTTGGCCTTCCTCTTCGTCCTCACCGTCGGCCTGATCGCGGGCACGATCTCCGGGATCGTCGGGACCGGCTCGTCGATCATGCTGATGCCGGTGCTGATCTACGCGTTCGGCCCGAAAGAGGCCGTGCCGATCATGGCGGTGGCCGCCGTGATGGCCAACCTGTCGCGCATCCTGGCCTGGTGGCGCGAGGTCGACTGGAAGGCCTGCGCGGCCTATTCGGTCACGGGCATCCCGGCCGCGGCGCTGGGTGCGCGCACCCTGCTCGCGCTGCCGTCGCGCGCGGTCGATCTCGCGATCGGGATTTTTCTCATCGCCATGGTGCCGGTGCGGCACTGGCTCGCGCGCCACAATCTGAAGGCCAATCTCTGGCATCTCGCGATCGGCGGCGCCATCATCGGCTATCTCACCGGCATCGTGGTCTCGACCGGCCCGCTCAGCGTGCCGCTGTTCCTGTTTCACGGCCTGACCAAGGGTGCGTTCCTCGCCACCGAAGCCGCCGCCTCGCTCGGGCTCTACTTCTCGAAATCGGTGACCTTCGAGCGCTTCGGCGCGCTGACGGCCGACGTCTTCGTCAAGGGCCTGATCGCGGGCTCATCGCTGATGTTCGGCGCCTTCATCGCAAAACGCTTCGTGCTGCATCTGAAGCCGGACGCGTTCCGCCTGGTGATGGACGGCATCATGCTGGCGGCGGGCCTGTTCTTGCTGTGGTCTGCGACATCTTCGTGAATCGTCGAACCAGGGCGACTGCCGCTCAGACAGATGTCGCATGCGCCTGCGTCTCGCGATCTCCTGTCTCGTCCTCGCCGTCGGCATGCTGTCCGCCTCGCACGCCGCCCCGCCCTTCGACGGGCTCTGGGCGCGAAGCCAGAAGGATTGCCGCAATGAGGAAGGCCCGGACAGCAAGACGTTCGTCGACCTCGACAATGTCATCAAGGGCAAGCCGGCGCCGATCGTCGATCAGTACGAGAACCATTGCCGGATCGATCGCAAGACTCCGGCCGGCAACGGCCTGGTGCTGACCGCGACGTGTTTCGAGTTCTGGGACGACTACAAGAAGGGCGTCGATGGCCGGAAGGTGACGATCAAGCTCGCACCGGGTGCAAACGGCGCGCTCAATATCGACGGTAAACCCTATCAGCGCTGCGCGATGAAGAAAGACAACGCCGGCCGCTGACGGCGCGGGTTATCACTCGGCCAGTTCAGGCACCCACAATTCCGGCACCAGGGACGGGCTCACCGCGAGCATCCGCGCTCCGCCCGCAACCGCCTGCTCGTCCGCCAGCAGTTCGAGCACGGCATCGAGCGGCTGCGGCCGCTGATAGAAATAGCCCTGCCCGTAGCGCACGCCCATCTCGGTCATCGCACGGGCCTGCTCGCCCCGTTCGATGCCTTCGGCCACCAACGTCAGATCGAGCGTGCCGGCGAGCGAGGCGATGACGCCGACGATCGCCTTGTCCTCGGCACTGTCGGGGATGTCGCTGATGAAGGCCTTGTCGATCTTGACCTTGTCGAGCGGGAAACGCCGCAGATGCGCCAGCGAACTGTAGCCGGTGCCGAAATCGTCGAGCGCAATCGTCGCGCCCATCGCGCGCAGCCGCCGCAGCGTCTCGGAGGCGCTGGCGATGTTGTTGATCAGCGAGCCCTCGGTGATCTCCAGCTCGAGGGATGACGCAGCGACGCCAAGGCGCGCACAGGTCTCCTGCATCTGGTCGGCAAAGGACTGGTCCGCGAGCTCCGACGGCGGCAGGTTGATGGCGATACGGATCTCGGACCGGCCTGCGGCCGCAAGGCGCTTCAGCGCGTGGCAGGCGTCGGTCAGCACGTAATTGGTCAGCCGCGAAGCGTTACCGCTGCGTTCGATCAGCGGCAAAAATTCTGCCGGCGAGATGATGCCATGGTCGGGATGACGCCAGCGGATCAACGCCTCGAGGCTCACGACCTCGTTGGTGACGAGATCGACCTGGCTCTGGTACCAGACCTCGAATTCGCGCTCGGCAAAGCCCGAGGGGATCGCGAGCTCGAGCTCGCGGCGGCGGCGATAGTCGCGCTGCAGCTCCTCGTTGAGAACGGCGATGGTGCCGGGTGCCTTGCTCTTGGCGTGGTAGAGCGCGATGTCGGCAAGCGCCGGCAGGTGCGACAATTCGGGATCGTCGGCGCGGCGCACCGCAAGCCCGATCGAGGCACGCGGCACCACCTGCTTGTCGTGAAGCCGGATCGGCTCGGAAATGGCCTCCAGCAGGCACGCGGCAAAGGCCTGTGCAGCCTGCTCGTCGGCGACGTCGGGGCGGATCACGACGAACTCGTCGCCGCCGAGTCGCGCCACCCAGTCGTCCTCACTCACAGCCCCGCGCAACAGGCCTGCGATGTGCACCAGAAAGCGGTCGCCGGCGTCGTGGCCAAAGGTGTCGTTGATGCCCTTGAAGTCGTCGAGGTCGATGAAGCAGAAGGCGATCAGCGCGTCGGGCGTGCGCGCGGTCCGGCTCAAAATCGTCAGCCGCTCGGTCAAGGACCTGCGATTGGGCAACCCCGTGAGCGGATCGTGCCAGGCGAGATGACGAAGCTGCTCCAGCGCGTCCGAGGTCGTGTGCTGCATGGCGTTGAACGCCTGCGCCAATTGCCCGAATTCGTTGCCTGAGGAAATGTCGGCCTGATAGGCCCGCCCGTCGCGCTTGCTGCGCTGGATCGCGGACATCATCACCGAGAGCGGCTTGCCGATGAAGGTGTTGGCGGAAATCCGCAGCGCGAGGAGCGTGACGAGCGTCGCCAGCAGCCCGGCGACGAACAACCGCGCCAGCGCCTTGCCGGTCTCCGCATAGATCGCACCGTAGGAATAGGCGATCGCGATGCGGCCGGCCTGAACCGTGATGTTGCCGTTGCTGTAGTTGATCGGCCGCGACACTTCGGCGCCGCCAAGTGCAGCCGGCTGCGCCGGCACGCGGGCAACGACGGCGCCGGTATCGTCATAGACGATGGCCGCCAGAATCGCCTCGTCGTGGAGGATCTCGCCGAGCACGGCAGTGACCTGCGCATAGCGCAGCTTCCAGAGCGGCTCTGCGATGAGATGGGCGCGGCTTTCGGCGGCCCGCACGACGCGCGCGTCGAGCTGGCGCATCTGCGACACGAAGCTGGAGACCTCGATGCCGGCGGAGGCGAGCAACTGCACCAGTAGCAGCACCGGCACGGTTGCCCAGATCATCGAACGGATGACCGAGCGCGGCGCCGCGGTAGCAGCGCGCACAGGACGTTCAGTACCGCTCGTGGCCCCGTCCTGCATCATTCGCTCGACGCGCTCGACGGCATGGATGCGATCAATGCAGCAATGGAGAAATCATACTGCCCGCACGCGCCGGCCTTGGCCCTGAAGCGCGCAAAATCGATCTGGTCGAAGGCGCGGGTCTTGATCAGCGTGCTGACCGAGGAGAGATTGTCGCGCGTGATCGCCGACGTCTTGAGCTGCACATGCGGCGAGACCGTGCCGAAATCGCAGCCATCGGCATAGTCGCGGAGCAGCACCATCGACCAGCCGCCGAGCAGGAAGTGGCCGCCGTCGCTCAGAAGCAGCCGTCCCGCCTCGATCTCGCGCAGCGCGGGCTCCGACCAGTTCAGGCCGACGATCTGGAGGTCCTTGCCCGGCTCGAGACCGGCCGCCACGACAGCCTTGATGGCGCCGAGCGCCATCGGATCGTTGCCGGCCCACACGCCCGCGGGACGAATGCCCTTGCGCGCGGCCCAGCTCAGATAGTTGGCCGTGACCACCTCGGCCTCGGATTGCGTCCAGTTGGCGAACAGCATGCGGTCGACCACGACGTCTTGTGCCGCGCCCACTGCAAGGTCGAGCCCGACGTTGCGGGCGATCGAGGCCGGCGTGATCTCGTCGCCGCCGATGCCGAGGATGTGGATCTTGCCGTCCGGGCTCTGCCATTTCTCGGTCCGCGCGGCTGTGATCAGCGCATTGGCCATGCGCGTGCCCGCGGTCTGCAGGTCGGTCGTGATGTCGCCGAGCCACGTCTTCAGCTTTTCGCGCGGCGCACCCAGGCGGGCTGCATCCGCGCCGATCAGCGTGTTCGACAGGAACAGCGTCTTGATCCCGGCGGTCTCAGCCGCTTCGAGGACCGGCACGGCTGCGGATTCCTCGTTCGACAGGATCAGAAAGTCAGGCTTGTCCGCACGGGCGACGACGCCAAGGCCGAGCTCCTGCATGGTGCGGAAATTGCGCTCGGCGACGAGCACCTCGACATTCATGTCGAGCTTGCGGCCGGCGGCCTTCATGGTCTCGGAGACCATGTCCCAATAGACCTCGCCGGTCTTGCCGGGATTGACGAAGACGACATTGAGCCTGGCACCGCCGGCGATCGCCCAATTGGGCGACGCGAGCAGACCGCAGGCGAGCCCTGCGGCAATCAAAACTCTTGGAAACCACGACATTTTTTGGCGCCCACCCCGAATTGTTCCGAGGGTGGACCCGCGTCCGCTAACATTTGGCAAAGCTGAAACGGCCGAGCCGACTCAGGGCTAACAATCGGTGTATCCGTGCTATCAGCAGGCCTGAACAAAACGCGACTCGCCGACATAGCTCCCGATGGCCAAAAGCACCCTCTCCTTCGTCTGCCAAAACTGCGGCGCGGCCTATAACCGCTGGCAGGGCAAGTGCGAGTCCTGCGGCGAGTGGAATACGCTCGCCGAGGAGGACACCAGCGGCAGCGTGCCGGTCTCGATCCGCTCGAAGCGCAAGGGCCGGACGTTCGCGCTGGAGAGCCTCTCCGGCAAGAGCCCGGATGCCCCGCGCCTGTCCTCTGGCATGACCGAGCTCGACCGTGTCACCGGCGGCGGTTTTGTGCGCGGCTCTGTGCTGCTGGTCGGCGGTGATCCCGGCATCGGCAAATCGACGCTGCTGACGCAGGCGACCAGCCTGCTGGCACGTGCGGGCCATCGCATCGTCTACATCTCCGGCGAAGAGGCGATCGCGCAGGTGCGGCTGCGCGCCGAGCGCCTCGGCCTGTCGGATGCGCCGGTGCAGCTCGCGGCCGAAACATCGGTCGAGGACATCATCTCCACACTGTCCGAAGGCGCGGTCCCGCGGCTGATCGTGATCGACTCCATCCAGACCATGTGGACCGACACGGTGGAATCGGCGCCCGGCACGGTGACGCAGGTGCGCGCCTCGGCGCAGGCGCTGATCAGGTTCGCCAAGAAGACCGGTGCGGCCATCATCCTGGTCGGACACGTCACCAAGGACGGCCAGATCGCGGGCCCCCGCGTCGTCGAGCACATGGTGGATGCGGTGATGTCGTTCGAGGGCGAAGGCTCGCAGCAATTCCGCATCCTGCGCGCGGTGAAGAACCGCTTTGGCCCGACCGACGAGATCGGCGTGTTCGAGATGACGGGCCTCGGATTGCGCGAGGTCACCAACCCCTCCGAGCTGTTCTTGTCCGAGCGCGACCTCGGCACCCCCGGCACGGCCGTGTTCGCCGGCATCGAGGGCACGCGGCCGGTGCTGGTGGAGTTGCAGGCGCTGGTGGCGCCGACCTCGCTCGGCACCCCGCGCCGCGCCGTGGTGGGCTGGGACCCGAGCCGGCTGTCGATGGTGCTGGCGGTGCTGGAGGCCCATTGCGGGGTCAAGCTGTCCGGCCACGACGTCTATCTCAACGTCGCCGGCGGCCTGCGCATCCATGAGCCGGCGGCGGATCTGGCCGCCGCCGCCGCGCTGGTCTCATCCTTGGTAAACGCGCCGTTACCGACCGATGCCGTCTATTTCGGCGAGATTTCGCTGTCCGGCGTGGTGCGGCCGGTGGCCCAGACCGCGGCACGGCTGAAGGAGGCGGCAAAGCTCGGCTTCGGCCGCGCCATCCTGCCCGAATCGGCCCGGGGCGAGGCCAGCGGCGACGCCGGGCTGTCGCTGAACGCCGTCAACAGCCTGACCACCCTGGTGGCCGAGATCGCCGCCCGCGGCTCCCGCAGGGGTGATTCCGGCGCCAGGGATGAACGACAGGCCGAAAAAAATGCCACACCGGCGAGAATCCGCCGCGGAGAGGGCTAGGTGGAGGTGACGTTGCCCGCCCCCGCCGCTATACAGCCGGCACAAAAGCAGCATGGGATTTTCGTGGCTCCGGCCTTGCCGGGACCGCCGTCTGCCCGTCAGTTAGGGCGGCGGCCAAACGACCGATTCGCAAAACGCCTTTGAGAGTACGAGCGGACCAGACCAGCCGATGCCGATTACAATCCTCGATTTGATCCTGCTCGGCGTCATGCTCGTATCCGGCCTTTTGGCGCTGGTCCGCGGCTTCATGCGTGAAATCCTGTCGATCGCGGCCTGGGGCGCCGCGGCGATCGTGACGCTGTACTCGTTCTCAAAACTGCTGCCGACGGCCAAGACCTATTTCAACAACGATACGGTCGCGAGCGTCGTGGTGGTTGCCGGCGTGTTCGTGGGCACGCTGATCGTGGTTTCCGTGATCACGGTGCGCATCTCCGACATGATCCTGGACTCCCGGATCGGCGCGCTGGACCGCACGCTGGGGTTCCTGTTCGGCCTCGCGAGGGGCCTCCTGATCGTCGTGGTCGCTTACCAGTTCTTCATCTGGCTGGTTCCAGACAAGCAGCAGCCGGACTGGGTCCGGGGCGCAAAGTCCCGCACCGTGCTCGATTCGACCGGAGAATGGCTCAAGTCGCTCTTGCCTGACGACCCCGAGAACACCATCTTGAAGAGATTCAAGAAAAACAAACCAGATGATGACCAAGCTGATACCGAGCAGCAGCCTGCGGGCGGCAGCGACGGCTACAGTAAACCGGCTCGTGACAGCCTCAAGAAGCTGATCGAGAAACCTGCGGCGCGTTGATTTGAGCCCGAACAGAGGCGAGATGGACGAGATGCAACACCCTGACCGGAACGCCCAGCTTGATCTCAACCTTAAGGGGCCCTCGGGTCCAGCCGCGATCGAGCTTCAGGACGATCTGGAGGGCGACACGCTCCGCGAGGAGTGCGGCGTCTTCGGCATCTACGGCCATCCCGATGCCGCCGCCATCACCGCGCTCGGTCTCCACGCCCTTCAGCACCGGGGCCAGGAAGCCGCCGGCATCGTCTCCTACGACGGCAGCAGATTTCATTCCGAGCGCCGCCTCGGCCTCGTCGGCGACACCTTCTCCCGCCGCGAAGTGATCGACCGCCTGCCCGGCAGCGTCGCCGTCGGCCATGTCCGCTACTCCACGACCGGTGCCACGATCCTGCGCAACGTGCAGCCGCTGTTCGCCGAGCTGAATGCCGGCGGCCTCGCGGTGGCCCACAACGGCAACCTCACCAACGGCCTGACGCTCCGCCGCGAGCTCGTCCGAAACGGCGCGATGATGCAGTCGACCACCGACACCGAGGTGATCCTGCATCTGGTCGCGCAGTCCAAGCGCAGCCGCTTCATCGAACGCTATATCGACGCGCTGCGCGCCATCGAAGGCGCCTATGCGCTGGTCTCGGTGACCAACAAGAAGCTCGTCGGCGCGCGCGATCCGCGCGGCATCCGTCCGCTGGTGCTCGGCGATCTCGACGGCTGCCCGATCCTGACCTCGGAGACCTGTGCGCTCGACATCATCGGCGCGCGCTTCGTCCGCGACATCGAGCCGGGCGAAGTCATCGTGTTCGACGAGAACGGCCTGGACATCCACAAGCCGTTCCCGCCGACGGCCCCGCGCCCCTGCATCTTCGAATACATCTATTTCTCGCGGCCGGATTCCATCGTCCACGGCCGCTCGGTCTACGAGGTGCGCAAGTCCTTCGGCGCGCAGCTCGCACGCGAGAGCCACGTGCCCGTCGACGTCGTGGTGCCGGTGCCGGATTCCGGCGTGCCCGCCGCGGTCGGCTACAGCCAGCATTCCGGCGTGCCGTTCGAGCTCGGCATCATCAGAAACCACTATGTCGGCCGCACCTTCATCCAGCCGACGCAGGCAATCCGCGAATCCGGCGTGCGCATGAAGCACTCGGCCAATCGCGCCGCGATCGAAGGCAAGCGCATCATCCTGATCGACGACTCCTTGGTGCGCGGCACCACCTCGAAGAAGATCGTGCGCATGATGCGCGATGCCGGCGCCAAGGAAGTGCACTTCCGCCTCGCCTCGCCCCCGATCCTCTATCCCGATTATTACGGCATCGACCTGCCCGATCGCGACGGCCTGCTGGCCGCGACGCATTCGCTGGACGAGATGCGGGAGATCATCGGCGCGGATTCACTCGCCTTCCTGTCGATCGACGGCATGTACCGCGCGATGGGCGAACCCGGCCGCGATCCCGCCAATCCAAAATTCTCGGATCACTGCTTTACCGGCGCCTATCCGACCCACCTCACCGACCAGACCCAGGTCGAGCCGCAGCCGCGGCAATTGTCCCTGCTGGCGGAAGCGAGCTGACGGCGCAGCCGTCATCCCGGGGCGATGCGAAGCATCGAACCCGGGATCTCGAGATTCCGGGTTCGGTCCTGCGGACCGCCCCGGAATGACGGTGTGGTGGGGGCTTGTCCCAGCCATCCACGCCTGTAAAACCCCGCCATGACAAAGCCCCTCGCCTCCCGCATCGCTCTCGTCACCGGCGCCTCGCGCGGCATCGGCTACGCCACCGCCATCGCGCTGGCAAAGGCCGGCGCGCATATCGTGGCGGTGGCGCGCACCCAGGGCGGCCTCGAGGAACTCGACGACGAGATCCGAAAAAGCGGCGGCAGCGCGACGCTGGTGCCGCTGAACCTGACAGACTCCGACGGCATCGCGCGGCTGGGTGCCGGCCTGCACGAGCGTTACGGCAAGCTCGATATCCTCGTCGGCAATGCCGGCGTGCTCGGCCCATCCTCGCCGCTCGGCCATATCGAGCTCAAGACCTTCAACGACGTGATGGCGGTCAACGTCTCCGCCAACTTCCAGCTCATCCGCTGCATGGACCCGTTGCTCAGGCAGTCCGACGCCGGCCGCGCCGTGTTCATCACGTCGGGCGCCGCCAACAAGGCGACCGCCTATCTCGGTCCCTACGCAGCGTCGAAGGCGGCGCTGGAGACGCTGGCGCGCGCCTGGGCGCAGGAGACCGCGAGCACGAAACTGCGCATCAATTTGTTCAACCCCGGCCCGATCCGCACCCGCATGCGCGCCACGCTGATGCCGGGCGAAGATCCCTCGACGCTCGACACGCCGGAACAGGTCGCCGAATTCATCGTTCCGATGTGCGCACCTGACTGGACCGAGACGGGCAAGTTCTACGATTACAAGAGCCGGACTTTGATGAGCTTCCGCTCGCCAGCATAGGTGCCTGCATACTAGTCGTGTGACCGTCCGCTCACACGCGCGGATTGCCAAAAATTGCGCCACGCGGCCGACCGAGGGATTAACCGATCCCCTTAACCGCTACGTTTAGCGCATTGCCGCAAGCTTTCAGACAGGCTATCGGAAACACCAGATCGCAACCGATCGCGCCGCAGGTCAAAGGCTCCGTCAAAGAGGGTCGTCCCGGCATCAACGTTTGGAGGAAACACAATGAAGAAGACTCATGCGTGGCGCTATGCTGCGCTCCTGACCTGTGCCGGCCTTGGCTTTGCCACTTCGGCCTCTGCCCAAGACAAGACCATCAAGATCGGCGTGTTGAACGACATGTCGAGCCTCTATGCCGACATCGGCGGCCCGAACTCGGTGGCCGCGGTGAAGATGGCGGTGGAAGATTCCGGTATGGCTGCCAAGGGCTGGAAGATCGAGGTCTTGAGCGGCGATCACCAGAACAAGCCCGACATCGGCGTCAACATCGCTCGCCAATGGATCGATTCCGACAAGGTCGATGCCATCGCGGACACGCCGAGCTCCGGCGTCGCGCTCGCGGTGAGCAACCTCGTCAAGGAAAAGAACTCGGTGCTGCTCAATTCGGGCGCGGCCACCGCCGACCTCACCGGCAAGGCCTGCACGCCCAACACGGTGTCCTTTACCTATGACACCTACATGCTCGCCAACGGCACCGGCAAGGCGCTGACCAAAGCCGGCGGCGACAGCTGGTTCTTCCTGACCGCCGACTACGCCTTCGGCCATGCGCTGGAGCGCGACACCTCCTCCGTCGTCACCGCGACGGGCGGCAAGGTGCTCGGTGGCGTGAAGCATCCGCTCAACACGGCGGACTTCTCCTCGTTCCTGCTGCAGGCGCAATCGTCGAAGGCCAAGATCATCGGCCTCGCCAACGCCGGCGGCGACACCACCAACGCGATCAAGCAGGCCGCCGAGTTCGGCATCGTTGCCGGCGGTCAGAAGCTCGCAGCGCTCCTGCTCTTCATCAACGACGTGCACTCGCTCGGGCTGAAGACCGCGCAGGGCCTGACCTTCACCGAGTCCTTCTACTGGGATCTCAACGACGGAACCCGCGAATGGTCGAAGCGCTTCCAGAAGATCTCGCCGAAGGGCGCGATGCCCTCGATGACGGTTGCGGGACTCTATGCGGAGATCCTGCATTACCTGAAGGCGATGGATGCGCTCGGCAGCAACCCGCATGACGGCGCAAAGGTCGTTGCCAAGATGAAGGAGCTGCCGACCGACGACCCGCTGTTCGGCAAGGGTCCGCTGCGCGCCGACGGCCGCCGCCTGATCCCGGCCTATCTGTTCGAAGTGAAGAAGCCGGAAGAGTCGAAGGGCCCGTGGGACTACTACAAGCTGGTCGCCACCATCGCTCCGGAAGATGCCGCCAAGCCGCTCGAAGCCAGCGACTGTCCGCTGGTGAAGAAGTAAGAAGTTGTAGGGTGGGTTAGCCGCGCGGCTGCGCGAAAGCGCAGTCCGCGAGGCGTAACCCACCTCTTTTCTTTCCGCGTCGGTAGAAGTGGTGGGTTACACCCCGCGAATTGCGCTTCGCGCAATCGCAACCCTACGAGCTGAAAAGATTCACAGCCTCGTAGGGTGGGCAAAGCTTCCGGCATCGCTCGAAGAGCGAGACGGAAGCGTGCCCACCGCGTCTGCTGCGGTCTTGGCGAGATGGTGGGCACGCCGCGCCTTCGCTCTGCGAGCTGCGGCTCCGCTTTGCCCACCCTACGAAACTGACTTTGTTGCCGCCAACGTCCGTATCGCAATCGCCACCGCAACCACCATCAGAAATCGTAGGGTGGGTTAGCCGCGCGGTTGCGCGAAAGCGCAGTCCGCGAGGCGTAACCCACCTCTTTTCTTTCCGCGGCGGCGGAAGTGGTGGGTTACGCCCAGCGATTTTGCGCTTCGCGCAATCGCAAGGCTAACCCACCCTACGAGTCCGCCTTCGTGCTCGCCAAAGTCGCCGCTCACGACGGCCGTTTGCGCTTGTGCGCGAAGGGATTGGCTTTCTCGCGCAGCGTGATGCGCACCGGCGTACCCGGCAGCTCAAAGGTCTCGCGCATCGAGTTGGTGAGATAGCGCAAGTACGACTGCGGCACGGCATCGGCGCGCGAGCAGAACAGCACGAAGCTTGGCGGACGCGCCTTGGTCTGGGTGATGTAGTTCAGCTTCAGCCGGCGACCTGACACGGCGGGCGGCGGGTTGGCCTGGACCGCCTGCTCGAACCAGCGGTTCAGCGCCGAGGTCGGCACGCGCCTGTTCCAGATCGCGTAAGCGTCCTGGATCGCCGTCATCAGGCGGTCGATGCCCTCGCCCATCAGGCCCGAGACCGCAACGATCGGCACGCCCTTCAACTGCGGCAGCCAGTGGTCGGCATCACGCCGCAGATTGGAGATCGCCCCGCCGCCCTTGCTCTCCATCAAATCCCATTTGTTGACGGCAAGCACGACCGCGCGCCCCTCGCGCTCGATCAGATCGGCGATGCGTAGGTCCTGCTCCTCGAACTTGTTCTGCGTGTCCATCATCAGCACGACGACTTCGGCAAAGCGCACCGCGCGAAGCGCGTCCGCCACCGACAGCTTTTCCAGCTTCTCCTCGATGCGCGAGCGGCGGCGCAGGCCGGCGGTGTCGAACACGCGGAATTCGCGGCCCTTCCAATTGATCTCGACCGCGATGGAGTCGCGCGTGGTGCCGGCCTCCGGGCTCGTCAGCAGGCGCTCCTCGCCGAGCAGATGATTGATCAGCGTCGACTTGCCGGCATTGGGCCGGCCGACGATCGCGACCCGGATCGGGCGCTTGGCGGCCTCCTCCTCGGTCTGGGGTTCGTCGTCCTCGACCTCATCGTCCTCGGGCTCCGGCATGATCGCGCGCAGCGCATCGTAGAGCTCGCCCATGCCCTCGCCATGCTCGGCGGAAACCTGGATGGGGTCGCCGAGACCGAGCGCAAAGGACTCCATCGCGCCGGCGTCGCCATGCTTGCCCTCGCTCTTGTTGGCGACCAGCAGCACCGGCTTGTTGGCGCGGCGGGCGAAGTCGGCGAAGGCGCGGTCGGTCGGCGTCAGGCCGGCGCGCGCATCGATCACGAAAAACAGCGCATCCGCCTGCGCGATCGCGGTCTCCGTCTGCTCCTGCATGCGCGCGGTGAGCGAGCCCTTGGCGCCCTCGTCGAGCCCCGCGGTATCGATGATGGTGAATTCGAGATCGCCGAGCCTCGCCTCACCCTCGCGGCGGTCGCGGGTGACGCCCGGCAGGTCATCGACGAGCGCGAGCTTCTGCCCCACCAGCCGGTTGAACAGCGTCGATTTTCCGACATTGGGTCGGCCGATGATGGCGACGGTAAAGGACATCAGTCATTCGTGCGCCGCGGGGGCCGCGCCTGTCAATGCAATGAAAAATATCAGCGCGAGAAGCTGCCGCTCGGCAATGGCGCCGGGAATGCGCCCTGTTGCTGCGTGGACTGGGTCTGCTGCTGCGGCTGGGGGGCCGGATCGGGCGGCGGCGCCGTGGTGCGCCTGCGGACGATCTTCTGCTTCGGCGGCGGCGCGGCCGGTGCCGGCGCGGCGTCGGGCTGGACCTCGCCGTCGGCCTCGCCCGGCGGCGGCTCGGCCGGCGCAACCGCGGCGGTCGCCGGCTGCTTGGACTTCTTGCCCTTGGCCGACTTGGCGTTCGGCGCGGGCGGCGGCGGAACGGCAGCCGCATCCACCGGCGGCGGCTGATCCTGCTGCTGGGCGCCCTTGTAGAGATCCTTCGGCACGCCCTGCTCCAGGCCTGGCACGCCCTCGGGGAAGACCGGCTTGCGGTCACCCGGCAGCTTCTTCTTGGTGTCGAGGAAGTCCATGAGATCGCTGGGATCGAACCCGCCGCTGGAGCAGCCGCCCAGCACGCCCGAGAAGGCGACCAGGACAGCGGCTGCGATCAAACGTGACGTGCGGCGCATCTCGTGTCTCGTCCAGCTCTCTCGGCTCAGCTCTTGGCAACCGCAGGCAGCAAGGCCTGCAGCGCCTCGGCGCGCGTGCGCATGCTCGGCGGCGTCTCGCCGTCCTCGGCGATGGCATCCAGCCATTTGCGGGCCGCGGTCATGTCGCCGTTGCGCCAGGCCGACAGGGCCAGCAATTCACGCGCGGTGTGACGGAAGGTCGAGCCCGAGGCGGTCGACGGCTCCAGCCGCTGCTGGATGTCGGCGTAGCCTGCCGTATCGAGCAGCAGCCCGGCGGCGCGGATCCTGGCCAGTGCCTGCTGCTCGCTGCCGGCGCTGCGGTCGGCGGCGATGTCGTCATACAGCTTGGCTGCGGCCTTGGGATCGCGCGCAAAAAGCTCCGCAGCCGCCCGCAGGCGCGCCAGCGTGCGATAGCCCGACGGCGCCTTGGCGGCGAGCGCGGTGAAGGCGGCCTCGGCCTCGGCGTGCTTGCCCTGGTCGGAGAGCTCGACGGCCTTCTCGAAGGCGGCACCGGCCTCGGCGGCCTTCTGGGCCTCCAGATACTGGTAGCCCCGCCAGCCGCCGACGCCGGCGACGATCAGCACCATCAGGGCGATGAAGTAGATCGAATACTTGTCCCACAGCTTCTTGAGCTGTTCGCGACGTACTTCCTCGTCGACTTCGTCAAATAATTCAGACACTTAAGCTAATCCCATCCCCGGTCGGGCGTGCGCGCTGGAATCTCGCGACAGAAAACCCGTCCCCGCGTGGCGGCGGCGATACCCTAACCATATGGCGGTGGCAAGGCAAAGCGAGGCCAATCAAGGCGTTAACCCTGCCGTTGCGGCCCTATCCCGCCCGGAGTTCCACCTGCTTCTCAGGCGCCAAGCAGCTCCCGCAATTGCCGCTTCAGCACCTTGCCGTTGGCATTGCGGGGGAGCGGCTCGGCCGTCAGCAGCATGGTCTCCGGCACCTTGTAGTCGGACAGCCGCTCGGCGCACCAGGCGCGCAGCGCCTCGACCGCAACCTGCTCGCGCGTCACCACGACCGCGTGCACACGCTCACCCAGCACCGGGCAGGGTTTTGCGACGATCGCGCTCTCGACGACGGCGGGATGGCCGGCCAGCACGGACTCGACCTCGGCGGAATAGATCTTCAGGCCACCGCGGTTGATCATGTCCTTCTGACGGTCGAACACGCGGACGAAATTGTCGGCATCGACCGAGCCGAGATCGCCGGAGTGCCAGAAGCCGGCGGTGAAACTCTCGGCGGTCGCCTTCGGATTGTTCCAGTAGCCCTTGATGACGGAGGCGCTCTGGATCCAGAGCTCGCCGATCTCGCCGCTCGGCAACTCGCGACCATCGGCATCGACGGCGACGATGCGCGCGCCCGGACAGGGCAACCCGACACTGTCGATGTGGGCTGCGGTCAACTCGCCCGGCATGATCGTTGACGGCGACGTGGTCTCGGTCGCGCCATAGCAATTTGCGAGTTTCAGGCCCGGGATTTTTGCATCGAGTTTTTCGATGGTCGCGATCGGCATCGGCGCGCCGCCAAAACCGCCGATGCGCCAGCTCGAGAGGTCAAAACTGTCGAAATCGGGCTGCAGCAGGCAGAGATTATACATCGCCGGCACCATCACGGTGTAAGTGACGCGCTCGCGCGCGGCGAGCCTGAGATAGTCGGCCGCCTTGAACTCCGGCATGATGATCAGCGCACCGGCGCAGCGGACCATGGTCGTGATATTGGCGACGACGCCGGTGACATGGCCGAGCGGCACCGCCGCGATCGAACGATCGGCCTGCGTCAATTGCAGGCAGGACACGAACACCATCGAGGAATGGATGATGTTGCAATGGGCCAGCATCGCGCCCTTGGGCTTGCCCGTCGTTCCCGACGTGTAGAGGATCATCGCAGTATCCTCTTCGCCCACCTCGACCGGCGTCGGCGCGGGCGCGTTGTCGGCCAGCACGGCGAAGCCCGAGAGCGCCGGATCATCGTCGATGGCAACGCGATGCGCGAGATCGGGCACGTCGCGTGCGTCGGGTAGGCGCTCGGCGAGCGTAGCCTCGTGGATCAGGATCCTTGCGCCGCAGTCGGTGAGCACATAGGCGATCTCGGGCTTCTGCTGGCGCGTGCTCAGCAGCACCGTCACGAGCCCTTCATGCGCGGCCGCGAACAGGATCAGCGGGAATTCGACGCGGTTGCCGAGCAGGATGGCGACGCGGTCGCCGCGCTTAAGGCCGAGCTTGCGAAAGCCGGCCGCAATCCGCGCCGCCCGCGCCACCGCCTGCCGCCATGTCAGCCGAACGTTGCCCGCGATCAACGCCTCGCCATCGGGATTGCGCGCGGCGGCCTCTGCGATCATCGCCCAGACGCTTCCCGGCCGCTCGCAAAAGGCCGGCACGACGCGGTCGCCGAACCGCGTCTCCAACCGCATCGGGGGTATCTGGGGCTGCGACCAGTCCATCGGAATGCTCTCGGTGTTTTTGTTATCGTTGTCCGTGCAAGAAATGGCCGATTTTTTGCGCCGATCGGACGCAATTCAACCAAAAGCCGTCATGATTTGGAGCTTTTTACGCCTGATGCGGCGGTTCGTCCCACACCTTGCAATGATGGCAATATACACCT
>NZ_PPPT01000051.1 GCF_006483445.1 Bradyrhizobium guangdongense
ATCAGCGGCGCCAGCGCCGGGGCGATCAACGCGCTGCTGATGGTGTCGAATTCAACGGAGGGTTCCTCCAGCAGCCGTTCCAGCACGCCCCAGGTGAACGCCGCAAACGTGCCGCCCCCTTGCAGCGCCAGCGAGAGTTTTTTCGGCGGCCAGGTCGGTGATGCTGCGGGCGGAGCCGCCGCGATCACCTTGGGTGCAGGCGCAGGTTCAGGCGACTTGACGGCAGGAAGCTCGGGAGCAGGGGGCCTGGCGGGAGGCGGGACAGGTGCGGGCGCTTCGCTGACCGCGCCGGGCGACCAGATCTCGGCGCCGGCGAGCAGCCGGCTGGCGGCGGTCGGTCGGTTCGATTCTTCGCCTATGACGCCGTTCCCGCTCATGAGACGCAATCCGGCAACGCATTCCCGATGTCAGGATGACAAGTTCGGAAATCGTTGACCAGTGCCAAACACGAGTTGCGAACAGCCATGCAACCATGGCGCGCCCGCGTTGAGTTACAGCCTGTTACGATTTTTGTCCGATCCGGCCCTCGGTGCCCGACTGCAGCCGCTTGATGTTTTCGCGGTGCATGTAGAACAGGAGCAGAGTCAGGATCGCAAATAGCGCGGCGAGATTGTAATGGCCAAAGTACCAGAGAGTGATCGGAGTGACGAAGCTGGCGACAAGCGCCGATAAGGACGAGTACCGTGTGGTATAGGCCGTCGCAATCCAGATCACCGCGAACATGAGCGCTACTGGCAAGAATAGGCCGGCCAATACACCAATATAGGTGGCAACCCCCTTGCCACCCTTGAACTTGAGCCAGATTGGGAAAAGATGCCCCAGGAAGGCGCCAAGCGCAGCTACCATTGCTGCGTTGGGTCCCCACAGATAGCGGGCGATCAAGACAGCCGCCGTGCCTTTCAGCATGTCGCCGAGCAATGTCGCGGCCGCGAGACCCTTGTTGCCCGTGCGCAGCACGTTGGTCGCGCCGATATTGCCGGAGCCGATCGAGCGCAGATCCTGTGTGCCGGCGAGCCTGGTCAGAATCAATCCGAACGGGATTGAGCCGAGGAGGTACCCGATAACAAACGCGACGAGGAGGAAAACTTCAGGTCCCATCGGCGCTGCTCCTCCGGGATACGCCCCACGCAGAATTAGACATGTTCATAGACCGTCCGTCCGCCGACAATAGTGCGAACCACGCGCCCCGAAAAGCGGGCTTCGTCGAACGGGGTGTTCTTGCAGGGCGTCTTGAGGTCGACGGGATCGAGTACCCAGGGCGTGTCGGCGTCGATGACGATGACGTCGGCCGGCGCGCCGGTGCGCAAGGTTCCGCCGGGCAGGCCCAGGATTTCGGCAGGGCGCGTCGACATTGCCTTGATCAGCGTCTTCAGCTCCAGCTCGCCATTGTGCACGAGCCGCAAGCCCGCGGGCAGCATCGTCTGCAGGCCGACGGCGCCGCTTGCCGCTTCCGCGAAGGGCAGGCGCTTGACCTCGACGTCCTGCGGATTGTGGTCGGACATGATGACGTCGACGAGCCCGGAGGCGACGGCCGCCACCATCGCGCGGCGGTCGTCCTCGGTGCGCAGAGGCGGCGATAGTTTCAGGAAGGTACGGTAGGGGCCGATATCGTTCTCGTTCAGCGCCAGATGGTTGATCGAGACGGACGCGCTGACGGCAAGGCCAGCGTCGCGTGCGCGCTTGAGGACATCGAGCGACTCGATGCAGGACAGCGAGGCCGCGTGGTAGCGGCCGCCAGTGAGCGCCACCAGCCGCATGTCGCGCTCGAGCACGACCGCCTCGGCCGCATTCGGGATGCCCATCAGGCCGAGCCGCGTCGCGAACTCGCCCTCGTTCATGACGCCTTCGCCGACGAGGTTGGGATCCTCGGTGTCGTGCACGATCAGCACGTCGAAATCGCGGGCATAGGTCAGCGCGCGGCGCATCACCTGGGCGTTCATCACGCTGTGGTAGATGTCGCCGAAGGCCACGGCGCCGGCGGCCTTCAACAGGCCGAACTCTGTCATCTCCTCGCCGCGCATGCCCTTGGTGAGGGCCGCCATCGGCTGGATGTTGACGATCGCGGTGTCGCGGGCGCGCCGCATCACGAAGTCGACCGTCGCCGAATTGTCGATCACGGGCGACGTATCGGGCTGGCAGATGATGGTGGTGATGCCGCCCGAGGCGGCTGCCTGGCTCGCGGTCGCAAAAGTCTCGCGGTGGCTGAAGCCGGGCTCGCCGACGAAGGCGCGCATGTCGATCAGGCCGGGGGCCACGATCTTGCCGGAGCAGTTGACGATGTCGGTGCCTTCGGGAACGCCGGCCGCACCGATGCCGCGGCGCGTCTCGCGGACGATGCCGTCGGCAATCAGCACGTCGCCGACAGCGTCGAAATCCCGCGAGGGGTCGATGACGCGGGCGTTGGCAAGCAGGATGGGGCGGCGATCGGTCAGCATTGGCATCACGCGTTGGGCAGGTTGCGGGCGAGTGCTTCGAGCACCGCCATGCGCACCGCCACTCCCATTTCCACCTGTTCGCGGATCAGCGACTGCGCGCCGTCGGCAACGGCGGTATCGATCTCGACGCCGCGGTTCATCGGACCCGGATGCATCACCAGCGCGTCGGGTTTTGCGTAGGCGAGCTTCTTCTGGTCCAGCCCAAAGTAGTGGAAGTACTCGCCCGTCGACGGCACGAACGAGCCGTTCATGCGCTCGCGCTGCAGCCGCAGCATCATGACGATGTCGGCGCCTTCGAGGCCTTCGCGCATGTCGCGCGCGACTTCGACGCCCATCCGCTCGATGCCGGGCGGCAGCAGCGTGGTGGGGCCGACGACGCGGACGCGGGCGCCCATGGTGTTGAGCAGGATGATGTTGGAGCGGGCGACGCGTGAATGCAGCACGTCGCCGCAGATCGCGACCACGAGCCCCTCGAGCCGGCCCTTGTTGCGGCGGATCGTCAGCGCGTCGAGCAGCGCCTGGGTCGGATGCTCATGCGCACCGTCGCCGGCATTGATCACGGAACCGTCGACCTTGCGCGCCAGAAGTTCCACCGCGCCCGACGCGTGATGGCGCATCACCAGAATGTCCGGGTGCATCGCGTTCAGCGTTACCGCGGTGTCGATCAGCGTCTCGCCCTTCTTCATCGAGGAGGAAGAGACCGACATGTTCATGACGTCGGCGCCGAGGCGCTTGCCGGCAAGCTCGAACGAGGACTGGGTGCGGGTGGAGGCCTCGAAGAACAGGTTCACCTGCGTCCGTCCCCGCAGGACGGTGCGCTTCTTGTCCACCTGGCGGTTGAGCTCGACATACTCCTCGGACAGGTCGAGGAGGCCGGTGATGTCGGCAGCGGAAAGGCCCTCGATACCCAGCAAATGCCGGTGACCGAGGACGAAGGTCGATTTCGATGCGGAGGTCATTAAAAGCAGAGCTATAGGGGGGGATGGGGGGCGGGGCAAGCTTCAAATCCCCCGTCCGGACTTATCCACGACGCATTGCCGGCTGGAGCCCGGCCGACCCATCCGGTATGCCCGGCTGGCGCTTTGCGCTAGGTTCGAGTCCGTCGTGCGCGGCGGACCGGACCATGGCAGGCATGTGGGATTTTAATCGACTCTCGCGCATTCTTGCCGCGCTGGCAGTCGCTTGTGGCGTCGGCCTTGCCACGCCGGCTTGGGCTGAGAAGCGTGTGGCGCTCGCCATCGGCAACGACCTCTATCCAAACCTGCCGGCGGACCGGCAATTGAAGAAGGCGGCGAATGACGCGGCCAGCGTTGCTGAGGCGCTGAGGTCACTCGGATTTGATGTCGTGCTGGGGACCAATCTCGGCCGGCAGGGGATGATCGACCGTCTCGCGGACTTCACCGCGCGGCTCGAGCCGGGCGATACCGCGGCGGTGTTCTATGCGGGGCATGGCGTGGCGATCGCGGGGGTGAACTACCTCGTGCCGAGCGATGTGCCTGCGGTGACCGAGGGCGCTGAAGCGCGGGTGCGCGGGGCCTCGATCGCCGAGCCCGATTTGATCGCGGAGCTGCAGGCGAGGTCGGTGCGGGTCGCCTTCCTCATTATCGACGCCTGCCGCGACAATCCGTTTCCCCGCGCCGCCGGCCGCTCGATCGGCAACACGCGGGGGCTCGCCGACACTAAGCCGGCGCGCGGGATCTTTACGCTGTACTCCGCCGGCATCGGCCAGACCGCGCTCGATCGCCTGAGCAATGGCGACGCGGCGCAGAATTCGGTGTTCACGCGGATCTTCGTCGAGCAGTTGAAGCGGCCCGACCTGCATCTCGGCGATCTCGCGGTCGAGGTGCGCGAGCGCGTGGCGGCGCTGGCGCTGACCGCGACGGATGGTGGCGGGCAACCCGCGCCGCACGAGCAGACGCCGGCCTATTACGACCAGACGCTCGGCGGACGCATCTATCTCTGGGCGCCGCTGTCATCGGAACGGCCAGTGGCCGGCATGCTGGTGAAGCCGCAGGACAAGCCGCCCGTCGCCGAGCGTGCGGCACTGCGCCCGCAGCGACCGTCCGCGGCGGGGGAAAGCTGTGCCCGCAACGGCTTTGAAACCTATTGCGTCAGCTCTGTGCTGAAACCCCAGTTCGGCCATTCATACGGGGTCTCGAATCTGTTTGATGACTCGACGGGAACGGCCTGGGTGGAAGGCGCGCAGGGGAACGGTGTCGGCGAATGGATCTCGGTCGAGTTCGAGAGCTTGCGGCGGGTCAAATCGATCCACGTGCAGAACGGCTACCAGAAGAACAACGACATCTTTCAGAAGAACAACCGGGTTCGTCAGCTTCGCGTGGTGTTTTCCGGCGGCGAAACGCAGACCTTCATTCTCGAGGACAAGATTTCGGCGCAGCTGTTCAACGTGCGGCCGGTCGAGGCCTATTGGATGAAGTTCATCATCGACGACGTCTGGGCCGGCAACAAATATACGGACACCGCGATCACAAAGCTCTTGGTCAATTCGGATCGCGTGCAATGAGCGGAGGCATCCGGTTTGCGGCGCGTGCTGCGCTGGTCGGGCTGCTTGCGATCTCGGCTCACACGCCGGTGGCCGCGCAGGAGCGGGGCCTGCCCGGTGGCTTCGTGTATTTGCGCGACATCGACCCCACCATCATCCAGGACATCCGCTACGCCACGTCGAACAATTTTGTCGGCAAGCCGCTCAACGGCTACGCCGCCGGTGAGTGTGTGGTAAAGCGCGACGTCGGTCAGCGGCTGAAGGCGGTGCAGCAGGACCTCGCCACGCAAAACCTCTCGCTCAAGATGTTCGATTGCTATCGTCCGGTGCGCGCGTCGCTCGATATGGTGGCGTGGGCGCAGAACGGCCGGGAGACGGCGGCGGAGCGGCGCTACAATCCGAAAATCCCCAAGACCGAGCTGTTCCGGCTCGGCTATATCGCCAGCCGTTCGCAACACTCAACCGGCGCGGCGCTGGACCTGACGTTGGTCGACCTTAAGGCGGACAACTCCGGCAAGTTCGATCCGTCAAAGGCCTATGCGGATTGTACGGGCCCGGTCGAAGCGCGCGCGCCGGAAGGAAGCGTCGACATGGGCACCGGCTACGACTGCACGGACACGAAGGGGCACACGGCGGCACGCAGCATCACGGCGGAGCAGCGCGCCTGGCGGAATCGGCTGGTCGCTGCGATGGCCCGGCAAGGCTTTGTGAACTATTCAAAGGAGTGGTGGCATTTTTCCCTGCCGGGGGCGGGCGGGGCGGCCTATGATTTCCCGATCCAGCCGCGCCGGAACTGAGCTCGGCACGAGGTAAGCTATGACCGCTTTTGCGACCCACGAGGTCTTCAATCAGTCGCCGCCGTTCGAGGGCGTCGATCTCTTTGCCGCCGACCGGCCGCTGGTCGAGGCCGTGAAAGCCAATGGCGGTGCTGCGGCAGAAAAAGAGCTGTCCGAGTTCGGCAAGGCGTGGGGCTCAGCCGCGATGGCCGAGCGCGGGCGCGTGGCGAACGAGAACACGCCAAAACTGCGCACTTTCGATTCCCGCGGCAACCGTCGCGACCAGGTCGAATTTCATCCGGCCTATCATGAGTTGATGGCGCACAGCGCGCAGGCCGGCGTGCACAACTCCACCTGGACCGCCGACGGCCGGCCTGCAGGCAATGCCGCCGAAGTCGTGCGCGCGGCAAGATTCTATATGGCCGCGCAGGTCGAGACCGGCCATCTCTGTCCGATCACCATGACGCGGGCGTCGGTGGCCGCGCTCGCGATGCAGCCCGATCTGCTCGCCAAGGTGATGCCGGTGCTCTCGACCAGGAGCTACGACCCCAGCTTTGCGCCGTGGTGGGACAAGCGCGGCATGACGCTCGGCATGGGCATGACCGAGAAGCAGGGCGGCACCGACGTGCGCTCCAACATGACGCGCGCGGTGCGCGACGGCAGCGCCTATCGCATCACCGGCCACAAATGGTTCATGTCGGCGCCGATGTGCGATGCCTTCCTGGTGCTGGCGCAGGCGGATGCCTTCCTGGTGCTGGCGCAGGCGGATGAGGGGCTCACCTGTTTCTTCATGCCGCGCTTTGCACCCGACGGTTCCGTCAATGCGATCCAGTTCCAGCGATTGAAGGACAAGCTCGGCAACCGCTCCAATGCGTCCTCCGAGGTCGAATTCGTCGGCGCCTATGCGCAAGCGGTCGGCGAGGAGGGCAAGGGCATCCGCACCATCATCCAGATGGTGCAGCTCACGCGGCAGGATTGCTCGATCGCTTCGGTCGGCCTGATGCGCTCGGGGCTCGCGCATGCGCTGCATCATGCGCGTCACCGCAGCGTGTTCCAGAAGCATCTTGCCGATCAGCCCTTGATGCAGGCGGTGCTGTCGGACATGGCGCTGCATGTGGAGGCCAGCGTCGCGCTGATGATGCGGCTCTGCCGCGCCTTCGACCGCACGCCGCATGATCCGGCCGAGGCCGCCTACATGCGGCTGCTGACACCCGCGATCAAATACTGGACCTGCAAGAGCGCGCCGCCGTTCCTCTACGAGGCCATGGAGTGCCTTGGCGGCAACGGCTACGTCGAAGAGGGTATTTTGGCGCGGCACTATCGGGAAGCGCCAGTCAACGCGATCTGGGAAGGCTCGGGCAATGTGATGTGCCTTGATGTCTTGCGCGCGCTGGCGCGCGAGCCGGATGCCGCGACCGCGGTGCTGCAAGCTCTTGCCGTTGAAACCAAGAGCTTGCCTGGAGCAGGTGAGGCGGTCGCTTTCATCGGCAAGGCGTTCCGCCGTCCGGATGGCGAGCGCGTCGCGCGGCTCGCGGTCGAAAAGCTTGTGTTGCTGTCGGCTGCAGCCGCGCTGAACGGCGTATCGCCGCGCAACGCCGAACTGTTCGCCGCGACAAGGCTCGCGACCAATCATGCGAGCATGTATGGCGCGGTGGACATCGAGCCGAGTGACACGCGCGCGCTGCTGGAGCGGGCGTTACCTTGATCGCGGCAAAGCCTCTCCATATCGTCATGCCCGGGCTTGACCCGGGCATCCACGTCTTGCCACGCGTGCTGTTGCACGTGGATGGCCGGGTCAAGCCCACGGCTGTCCGG
>NZ_PPPT01000052.1 GCF_006483445.1 Bradyrhizobium guangdongense
CGAGATTCCGGGTTCTCGCTTCGCGAGCTCCGGAATCTCGAGATTCCGGGTTCGATGCTGCGCATCGCCCCGGAATGACGCCAACTGAGGCGCAACGGCGCAATGCGCACCGATCTCTTCGACTTCCACCTCCCGCCTGAAAATATCGCACTGCGCCCGGCGAGCCCGCGCGATTCCGCGCGGATGCTGGTGGTGGAGGGCGGTTCGCTGCGCGACCAGATCGTCTCCGACTTGCCGCAACGGCTGAACCCGGGCGACCAGCTCGTCGTCAACGACACCAAGGTGATCGCGGCGCAGCTGAAGGGCCGGCGCATCGGGCGGGAGACCGAGCCGAAGATCGAGGCGACGCTGATCAAGCGGCTGGACGGCTCGCGCTGGCAGGCGCTGGTGAAGCCGGCGAAGAAGCTCGTTGCCGGCGACCGCATCCGCTTCGGCAACGAAGGTAAGGTCTGCCTTCTCGGCCATCTCGATGCCGAGGTCGAGGCCAAGGGCGTTGAAGGCGAGGTGACGCTGTCATTCTCCTTCCACGGGCCGACGCTCGATCAGGCCATCGCCGATCTCGGCAGCCCGCCGCTGCCGCCCTACATCGCCTCAAAACGCACGCCCGACGATCAGGACACGGCCGACTACCAGACCATGTTCGCGGTCAATGAGGGCGCGGTGGCCGCGCCCACCGCAGGCCTGCATTTCACGCCCGCACTGGAAGCGGCATTGCGTGCGCGTGGTATTGGCATCAATCGTGTCACGCTGCATGTCGGGGCAGGGACGTTCCTGCCGGTGAAGGTCGAGGACACCGAAGGCCACAAGATGCATGCGGAATGGGGAACGATCTCCGCGGAAACCGCGGAGACGCTGAACGCTGCGCGGAAGAAGGGTGGCCGCATCGTTGCGGTCGGCACCACCTCGCTGCGGCTGTTGGAGAGCGCCGCTGCCGAAGATGGCACAATCCAGCCGTTCTCGGCCGAGACCTCGATCTTCATCACGCCCGGCTATCGCTTCCGCGCCGTCGATATTCTCCTCACCAATTTCCACCTGCCGCGTTCGACCCTGTTCATGCTGGTGTCGGCTTTTGCGGGACTCGAGACGATGAAGCAGGCCTACGCGCACGCGATCGCCGGCGGGTACAGGTTTTACTCATATGGCGATGCGTGCTTGCTCTTCCGAGCCGCAGGCACAACTCCATCGCCGTCACCCTGAGGTGCTCGCCTCTTCGGCGAGCCTCGAAGGGCGACGGCCCGGCCGCTACATCTCGGCCGTTCATCCTTCGAGGCTCTCCATGCAGCGATTCTCGCCGCATGGCTCGCACCTCAGGATGACGGGTTCGAGACTTGCGCGTGTGGCGTTACGCCATCGCCCGCTGCGGCAGCAGCTCCGCGATCTGCACGGCGTTGAGTGCCGCGCCCTTCAGGAGCTGATCCGCCGCGACGAACATCGAGATCGAGTGGCCCGAGGGATCGCTGAGATCCCTGCGGATGCGGCCAACCAGCACGTCGTCCTGGCCGGAGGCGTCGATCGGCATCGGAAAGTAGTTCTTCGCACGGTCGTCGACGATCTTCACGCCGGGGGCCTGGGCCATGATCGAGCGCACCTGGTCTTCCGTGATCGGCTTCTCGCATTCGAAGGTGATCGCCTCGCAATGGGCGCGCAGCACCGGCACGCGCACGCAGGTCACGCCGACCGCGATCTTGTCGTCTTCAAAAATCTTGCGGGTTTCCTTGATGACCTTGGTCTCTTCGTCGTTGTAGCCGGTCTCGGGATCGACCGCCGTGTTGTGGTTGAAGAGGTTGAAGGCGTAGGGGTGCGGCATCACCTTCGGCGTATAAACCTGCCCGGTGAGATTGGCGCGGGTGGATTCGACGAGCTCCTCCATCGCGGCTGCGCCGGCGCCGCTGGCCGCCTGGTAGGTCGCGATGATCACGCGCTTGATGCGGTTCTTCTGGTGGATCGGCCACAGCGGCACCAGCGCGGTGATCGCGGCGCAGTTCGGATTGGCGATGATGCCCTTGTGGTCCCGGATGCGGTGCGCGTTGATCTCGGGGATCACCAGCGGCACGTTCGGATCCATGCGGAAGGCCGAGGAATTGTCGACCACGACGGCGCCGGCCTTGACGGCGATCGGCGCGTACTTCTTCGAGATGCTGCCGCCGGCTGAGAACAGCGCGATATCGACGCCGTCGAAAGAGCGCTCGGAGAGCTCCTCGATCACCACGGGCTGGCCGCGGAAGGAGACCGTCTTGCCGGCCGATCGCGCGCTGGCCAGCGCCTTGAGCTTGCCGACGCGAAAACCGCGCTTGTCCATGGTGGCGATGAATTCGGCGCCGACGGCGCCGGTGACGCCGACAATCGCGACGACGGGATCGTTACTCACTTTGTCCTCCATTCCCTTGAGTTTGAGACAACAAAAAAGCCCCGGACCATCACGGTGCGGGGCTGCGGTAGAGCTGGTTGCGTCAGGTCTGTTGACTACGCGCGCACGCCTCCCCGGGCCCCGAAGGCCGTGGTGGTTTTCGTCGTGCGTTTCGTGGTCATGAACATGGCGGCGACTTATGGGGGAGAGTTTGGCCGCCGTCAACGGCTTTTCGCCACAATTTGGCGCCGAACGAGGTTGAATCCCTCCGCCGCCTGACGCAATAAGCCGCCCTATGAGCCTTCCCAATCACTTTGAACTGCTCGCGACCAGCGGTGCGGCGCGGACCGGTCGCCTCACCACGCCGCACGGCGTGGTGCGCACGCCCGCCTTCATGCCGGTCGGCACTGCCGGCGCCATGAAGGGCATGCATTGGCGCGAGGTGCGTGATGCCGGCGCCGATATCGTGCTGGGCAATACCTATCATTTGATGCTGCGGCCGGGCGCCGAGCGCATCGCGGCGCTGGGTGGCCTGCAAAAGTTCACGACCTGGAACGGGCCGATGCTCACGGATTCCGGCGGCTTCCAGGTGATGTCGCTGTCGGACCTGCGCAAGGTCAGTGAACACGCCGTGACCTTCCGATCCCATATCGACGGCGCCAAGGTGGAGCTGTCGCCGGAGCGTTCGATCGAGGTGCAGCGGCTGCTCGGCTCCGACATCGCGATGCAGATGGACGAATGCGTCCGGTTGCCGGCGGAGCGCGACGACATCGAGCGCGCGATGCTTTTGTCGCTTCGCTGGGCGGAGCGATCCAAGCGCGCCTTCGAGAGCGCGCCTGCCGGCTACATGCTGTTTGGCATCGTGCAGGGCGGCGACGTGCCGGAGCTTCGTCACGTCAGCGCACAGGGCCTCGTCGAGATCGGTTTCCACGGCTACGCGATCGGCGGCCTCGCGGTCGGTGAGCCGCAGGCGGTGATGCTCGCGATGATCGAGGAGAGCGCGCCGTCGCTGCCGACCGATCGTCCGCGCTATCTGATGGGCGTGGGCACGCCCGAAGACATTCTCGAGGCCGTGAAGCGGGGCATCGACATGTTCGACTGCGTGATGCCGACCCGTAATGGCCGTCACGGCGTTGCCTTCACGCGCTTCGGCCAGGTCAATCTGCGCAATGCGCGCCATGCCGACGATCCGCGTCCGCTGGATGAGGAGAGCGCATGGCCGGCGGCGCGCAATTATGCGCGCGCCTATCTGCACCACCTCGTCAAGGCGGGCGAGACGCTCGGCGCGATGCTGCTGTCGGATATCAATATCGCATACTACCAGCACCTGATGCAGGGCATCAGGGCAGCGATCTCACACGGAACGTTTGAAGAGTTCTATCAACAGACGCGTGAAGACTGGGCGAGGGGCGACATCGCGCCCCGCGCGTGAAGTCAGTTGCATGTGAACCGTTTGACCGAATGCTTGGTCACGAAGCCGTAGCCGCAGGTGTCGCAGGTCCAGAGATAGCTGATCACGTGGTCCGAGACATAAGCGGAGGCTTCGGCGGCGACCATGGAGTCGGCGCAGACGGGACAGGTCGGCAACTCGCTGCAACGCGGATCGTGGTTACGCGCGACGGTCGTCAGGACTTCAGCAACTGCTGACATCTGGTGACCTCCCTGTTTTCTAGACCTAAGTCTAACATAAGCAGAATCGGTTGACGAGGTCGCAACACAAAAGCGTTGGTTTTCTGTTATTGACAGCTCACGCCGTTTTGCGATGCAGCGAATTTGGACGTCGTCGCATTGTTGCTTGCGTGTCGTCACAAGCTGCCTCTAACTGACCAAGACCGTGAATACGCGCATTTTGTTGCTACAGGGAGTTCACCATGGACGCATCGTCCAACACGCGTGCAGCGCACCAACCCGGCCGCGGCCGGGTCTTTGACTCGATCGTTGATGCCTTCGGCGACACGCCGATCGTGCGGCTGCGCCGCCTTCCGGGCATGCAGGGCGTGAACGCGACGATTTTAGCTAAGCTCGAATATTTCAATCCGGCGGCAAGCGTGAAGGACCGCATCGGCGCCGCCATGATCATCGCCATGGAGAAGGCCGGTCACATCAAGCCCGACACCGTGCTGATCGAGCCGACGTCAGGCAATACGGGAATCGCGCTCGCCTTCGTCGCGGCGTCCCGTGGCTATCGGCTGAAACTGGTGATGCCGGAGTCGATGTCGATCGAGCGGCGCAAGATGCTGGCCTTCCTCGGCGCCGAGTTGGTGCTGACCCCGGCAGCGCAAGGCATGAAGGGTGCGATCGCGGCCGCAGAAGAGCTTTTGCGCACGACGCCCAACTCGGTGATGCCGCAGCAGTTCAAGAACCTCGCCAATCCCGAGGTGCATCGCAACACCACCGCGGAGGAGATCTGGAACGATACCGGCGGCAATATCGACATCTTCGTGGCGGGCGTCGGCACCGGCGGCACGATCACCGGCGTCGGCCAGGTGCTGAAACCGCGCAAGCCGTCCTTGCGGGTGGTCGCCGTCGAGCCGGAGGAAAGCCCGGTGCTGTCGGGCGGTGCGCACACGCCGCACAAGATCCAGGGCATCGGTGCGGGCTTCGTGCCCGACATTCTCGATCGCTCCGTCATCGACGAAATCGTGAAGGTGAATTCGACGACCGCGATCGAGACCTCGCGCGCGCTTGCCCGGCACGAGGGCATTGCGGGCGGCATCTCCTCCGGTGCCGCGATCGCGGCCGCGCTTGCGATCGGCAAGCGGCCGGAATCTGCTGGAAAGACCATCCTGGCGGTGGTGCCGTCCTTCTCCGAGCGCTATCTTTCGACGGCTCTGTTTGAAGGAATCTAGGACATGGCGGATCAACCGCGGCGGCCGCGCACGCTCGGCGATGCGAGGTCGGAAGCCGAAGCGGCTTTCAAGAAGGTGACGGCCAAGGTCGCCGTGGCGCCGCCAAAGACCAACGCCGTTCCCGGCGTGAAGGAACAGGTCACGCTGCGCATCGACCAGGACGTGCTGGAGCATTTCCGGTCCAGCGGGCCCGGCTGGCAGGACCGCATCAACGACGCCCTGCGCAAGGCAGCGGGGAAGTAGGCGCTCCCGGCGGATAACGAAAAAGCCCGGCTCAAGGCCGGGCTTCTTGTCTTGATCTGACGCCGCCGGGTTAGCGGCGGAACATGCCGCCCATCATGCCGCCGACGACGCCGCCCACGAAGGCCGCGCCGGCATCGCCGCCGCCACTGCGATGCGGCGCCGGAGCACTTTGTTGCGCGGGCGCGCTGTTGGTGGCGCGCCGGGCCGGCTTCTGGCTGTCGTCGCTCGCCGTCGGCGTCGTTGCGACGATCTCGGAGAGCATGGCCTTGTGCTGGAGCTTGTTGAGATAGCCCGAGACCGGGTAGCCGCGGGCAGCCTGCCAGCGCTTGATCACCGTGCGGGTCTCGTCAGTGAACACGCCGGTCACCTTGGTGTCGAAGCCGAGGCCGCTCAGACGGCGCTGCACGTCGCGGCGCTGGCCCTTGTCGAGGCCGATCTGGTCTTCGGTCAGCTGGCTCGCGTTGTCCGTGAAGGTCGCGGGATCGACGCCGGCGTTGAGGTTGCGCGTGGCGGTCGACGGGCCGTTCTGGAGTGCCGCGAGACGCGCCAAGGCGAGCGCCTTGAACTGGCCGTTCGGGTAGGCGGTGACGTAGGCGTTGAGTTCTTCCGCCTTGTTGGACTCCTTCACCGAGCGCCAGAACTCGACCTCGGCCTCGGATCCGCCGCTTGCGGCGGGGGCAGCGGCAGCCGTCGCGGTCGGCGCGGCATTGGCCACCTGGGTCGTCGCTGTCGGATTGAGGTAGACCGCGCCGATCAGATTGGTGTGGCCCCAGGGGAGCTGGCCCTTGCGGGTCTCCTCGTTGACCTGGGCGCGCACCGAGGTCATCGCCTGCTGGATCTCGACGCCGGGCTTGGTGATGTTGTCGATCAGCGCGCGGGTGAACGGGCTGTTGTTGCCCTCCTGGCCATCGAGCGCGGTCTGGCCCGGGCCGGTCGCAAACGCGATCAGCGTGCCTTCGCCAGATTTCATTTCGGCGAGGCCGCTGCCCACGTTGACGCTGCGGGTCGCCGAGTTCGACTTGATCTTGGCGGCAAAGGGATTGTCGCGGCATGCATCGAGGAACACCAGCTTCACCTTCGCATCGCCCATGGTCTGGTCGAGCGTCAGGTCGATGTTGATGGCGGCGCCGAGCTTGACGTCCATCTCCGATTTGATGTCGGCGTCGACAGGCAGCAGATAGTTGGTGCCACCGACCGCGATGCCGTGACCGGCATAATAGAACACCGCGACGTCGGTGCCCTGCGCCTTGCGGCCGAAGTCCAGAAGCTTTTCGGTCATCTGATCGCGGGTGAGATTCGAGCCCTCGATCACCTCGAAGCCGACATTGCGCAGTGTCGCCGCCATCGCTTTGGCGTCGATCGGCGGGTTCGGCAATTGCGCAACGTTCTTGTAGGCGCCGTTACCGACCACGAAGGCAACGCGGCGATCGGCATTCGCTGCGTCCACGGTGGCTGCCATGCAGACCAGGGACAGGAGGAGGGTGAGATAGCGCATCTGAAATCCCCAACAGAATCGAATTCGAAACAGCAACAGGATTGGCTCGAACTTACACAAAACGCCGGTCATCACGCCAGCAAATCGAAAGATCGCCCAACCCATCGCCTGTAGCGGAGTGTGCCGGACGGAACCCCCATTCGAACGTGATCCAAATCACGGACGGCTACTCTGATTTGTCGCGCGTGACCGCCTAGCGGTTCACCGTTCCAGCTACGGGAACTTGAGGCGTCGGCTTCAAATTCAGGAGATTGCCAAACAGGATCAGCGCAGCCCCGAATACCGTCCAGGCGTCGAGCCGCTCCGAGTACAGCAGCCAGCCCGCGGTCGCGGTTAACGGAACCCTAAGGAAGTCCATGGGGACCACGATGCTGGCGTCCGCATACCGCATCGCGCTGGCGAGGCAGTAATGCGAAAATGTGCCGCAGACGGCAATCACGAGGATCCAGCCCCAGGCATAGGCTGACGGCCACGTCCAGACGAACAGCGTCGGAACGAACCCCGCGATCGATTGCACCACGAGCATCCAGAACAGGATCGCGAGCGCGCTCTCGGTCCGGGTGAGCGATTTCACAAGCACCATCGAGATGCCGAAACCGATCGCCGCACCGAGGGCGATCAACTGGCCCGGATTGATCTCGCCCGTTGCGGGTCGCACGATCATGATCACGCCAACGAGGCCGAGCAGGATTGCCGAAATCCGCCACGACGTCATGCGCTCCGACAGGAAGATGGCTGCAAGGATCGCGGTCCAGATTGGCATGGTGAATTCGATCGCCACCACCTGGCCGATCGGAATCAGTGTCAGCGCGACGAACCAGGCGAGCTGTGCGCCGTAGTGCACGAGATTGCGCCCGATGTGCTCGGGCAGGCGCACGGTCTTGAGCACCGCGAAGCCGCCGGCGCGATGAATCAGCGGATAGAGCAGCACGAAACCCAGCAGCGAGCGCATCTCCATGATCTGAAACACGTTGAGCTCACGCGTGGACTCGCGACCGGCGACCGCCATGATCAGCATCAGCGACAGCCAGCCGGCCATCCAGAGTGCGGCCATCGGGATCGACGGGGATTTGCTCATCGGCGGAGAATTTCAGCGGCAGGCGTTTTGGCGAGGAGGCCGGTATCGGCGACATCGGCGCCCTTTGCAACGGCCAAAACTGCAGATGCAGCGATGCGCGTCTGCGTGCTAAGGGATGCCAACAACAGAAGACGGGAGAGACAGCTCATGCGTGTCCTGCAGCCGGCAGAATGGTCGAAACCGCGCGGATTTTCCCACGGTGTCGTGGTGGAGGCGCCGGGCCGCTGGGTGGTGCTGGCGGGCCAGACCGGCGGTGACGAGAAGGGCGACTATGCGCCGGATCTCGCGGCGCAGGTTGCCACCGCGCTGAAGCGGATCGTGAAGCTCTTGGCCGAGGCCAATGCCGGGGCGGAGCACATCGTTCGCCTGACCTGGTATCTGACCGACCGCAGTGAGTACGAAGCGGCCGGCGTCGGCATCGGTGCTGCCTGGAAGGAAACGCTCGGGCGGAATTTTCCGCCTTCGACGCTGCTTTACATCGGTGGTCTCGTCGATGCGCGCGCCAAGGTCGAGATCGAGGTCACGGCGTTTGTTCCCAACGCCTGAAGACAAAACGATCCGGCGCGTGCGCACCGGATCGTCGCATTTGGCAACTGCTATCGTTACTTCGACAGCGAGATGTTGGCGCCGCGGAACTGGCTGTCGGCTCTCAACGAGATCGACTGCTTGCTGCCGCTCGTCCTCAGCACGAGATTGGCATTGAAGCCTGCCGCGGTGACGGCCAGATCGAAATTGCCGCCGCTTCCTTTGCCTTGCAGCGAGCCGCTGATGTTGCGGCTGGTCTCGCTCCAGCTTCCGGCGACCTCGCGACCTTCCGCCCTGACATTGGCACCGAGGTTGAACTTATAGGCGTCGCTGGCGCAGGTCAGCGACATCTCCATCGTTGGACCGATCGGTGCGTATTTGGCCCGGCAGCGGATGCGCTCGGTGGAGCCATCCTCGAGGCTGACGGTTCCACCGCCGCTCCAGTTCCCGGCGAGGGGCGCGAACGGGCCCGACTGCGCCTTGCCTTCGGTTGCTGCAATCGATGCCGCAAACAAAACGGCGGCCGCCATGAGCAGCCGCCGGTTGTTGGCGCTACGTCCAGTTAGCTTATTGGCGCGATGCTTCCCACCGCCCGCTGCACGGTATGCCTCCAGATGCTCCATTCCACTTTCCCGATCCGGCGTTGCCGCTGAGTTGACCGTTAGCATATGCACCATTGATCGAAACTTTCACAAGACCCTCGCGGCCAATCGTCCCGGAGACGTTGGCTCCCGGCGCCGTGATCTTGCCGTCGGCGACAGTCAGCATGGAGCTCGCGGTCGCATCGCAGCTTCCGGTCTTCGTCACAATGGTGACCTGCCAGTTGCCGTCATAGGGGCTCTGGGCGAACGCGGGGGCGGCGAGGGAGCCTGCGAGAATCGTGGCCGCGGAAATCAAAGCAATGCGGTCAAAACGCATGAATTCTGTCCTTGGATATGTCTGAGATGATGACCCTGTATTCGGGTCAAATGTGACAGAAATTTGCTGCGCTGCCAAAAGCGGATTTGTTCCTTGTGGAACAATGGTTTATTTGCAGGCCTTGGAATGGTTTTCGGCGCGATTTTGGGCGGAATCGCCGATCCCAGGGTTAATGCGCCTGAAGGCTCGGTGCGGAGGTGGCGAATTCCTCGTCCTGGGGTTTTGACGGCAGGGTCTTGTGGACGATCGCGTAGTCGATGACGTCGGCCAAAAGCTTCAACCCGAGCGGGGCGAGGGCGCGCTCCCATAACTGGCGGGCCGTTTCGCCCTTTTTCACAAAACACCAGTCCTGCGCGGCGATGGCGCCGGCATCCATGCGGTCGGCGAGGTGATAGATGGTGCCGCCGGCGATCGGATCGCCTTCCTTGATGGTCCATTCGACCGCCGCCATGCCGCGGTGGCGCGGCAGCAGCGAGGGGTGATAGCCGATGCCGCCGAGACGGGCGACGGCAAGCGCTTCCTGCGAGATCCGGGCGTGACTGTGTGCAGTGACGATCAGATCGGTATTGGGCGCGATTTCGGAGGCCACCACGAGCTTCGGCTTGGCCTGCACCACCACCTCGATGCCGGCGGCGCGGGCGGTCGAGGCCAGGCGATCCTCGGCCTCGGCGACGACGACCCGCACGATATCGACGCCGTGCTCCCGGAGCATGTTGAGGGTGGTCACGCCAAAATGGCGGGAGCCGACTAGGGTGATGCGCATGGTTCTCCGATCCGTCTGGCGGGCTGCGACGTTCCCGATAACACGCCGGGTGGCGCTGTCACCCCCCGATGCACGCTTGCGCCGGTTATCAACAATGCGGCGAGGGCGCCAGCGCCATTGCGCGCGGGGCCGTCAGGTGTTTCCATGGACCGGCCAGGCGATCCCTCGCGGAGGTCCGACATGCGCAGTGCGTGCTTGATTGTCGTCGCTGTCCTTGCAACTGCCGCGGCGCAGTCCGCGCGCGCAGGCGAGCGCGTCATCCCCGTCGTTCCGCCGGAGATCGGCGTGGCGCCGGTCGTGGGGCCCACCTGGAACGCCTATCGCTGCAGCGACGTGCCGGCCTATAATTTCTACCACGACGCCTATTACGGCGAGGAGCCGCCGGCGCAGTATCGCGACTACGCCTATCGTCCGCACTACCGCTACACGGCCTATCGCCGGGCGCCACGGACATATTTCTGTGTGAGCGACTAGTTTTGGCGCGGCGTCACGTCGCGGTCGCGCACGGCCGGTAACAACTTCTCAACCTGCATGACGTATCGACGAATCCGTTGCGGATTTGTATTGCGTACCGCGACCACGGAATTTGACCCGCCGGTGTCGAGCCGGCGGGTCTTCTGCTTGAGACCGATTTTTTGGAACGATGCGATGCCGAGCGCGATTGAACAGATCGTCGACACTTATGTCCGTTTGAGGAACCGTCGCGGCCTGGAAGAGCTGATGATGCACAGGCAGCGGCTCGTGGTCGATCTGAAGGGGCGCTCCGGCTATGATTTCAGCCTGCCGATCCGCCAGATCGAGGAGGAGATCGCCGCCATCGCCACCGGCCTGGACGCGTTGCGATCCGCGGTATCGGCGGCGGCATAGGCGGCTAGCCAATATCGAGCGAACGGTTGACGGATCGCGCGGGCGGGCCGGTTCGCCGGTCCCAAAGCCTCAGAGCACGATCGGATGGCGGAATTTGCGCGCCAGCTCCAGATCGACATAGCCGCTGGCGTCGATCCACTCATGGGGACAATAGGCGAGCGTGTCTGCGTCGATGTCGAGGCCGTCGCGCGCGATGGCCTGGCGTGTGCCCATCCGGCCGGTCGATACTTTCTCGCCAAGCTGGGGATCAAAACGCAAGGCGTCAAAGACCGCAGTATCGTTCGTCATTTCGCAATCCAACGGATAGAAATCGTCGTAGCCGCAATGAGGGGGATCGTATCGCGGGAACCCGGGAGTGCAAGCGGGATCGTTTCCGCAACTGCTCAGAAATGTTCGCAACGTTGCACATCCGGAGATCGCATGCTGGCATCCCAGCAATGGAGGCGGCGGCGCTAGTCGGCCCTGCCGCCGTCGATCACCGTGAACAGCGGTTTTGCCTGGGTCGGCTCGACCAGCAGCTCGTCGACGAGGGCGGCTGCCGCCTCGACATATTTGCGTGTCGGCTTGTCGAGCGGGCGGGTGGCTTCGTCCGCGAGCGCGACGCGGGCGGCCTCGACCAGCTTGCGCATGCGCACCGCCTGCTCGTCGCCCGCGGTCAGCGAGGCCCGCGCCAGCGAGCGCAACACGAACAGCTCGCCTTCGAGCCGGAGCAGGCGGTCATTGAGCTTGGCGAGGACGGCATTGAGGTCCGGCATGAGGCGCTCGGGAGCAAAACGGATGGCGGGGGATTTAACTGGTGAGAGGTGAACGATCCCCAAACGGCCGGGCGGGGGCGGACTAGGGGTCGAAAACAACCCCATGCACAGTAGAACGCCTCGACGCGAGGCGATGCCGGTCCGCGCGGGGAGGGCGTGTCGGAACAAGATTCTGGCGCCCCTTGCCGCGCCCATCGGAGCGACAAAGTGCGAGAGCGCGATGCGATCAGAATGGACCAATATCGCGCCTCCGGGGTCCCGTTTGCGCATGATCTCTGCGCAAAAATGCGCGCTACTGCTTGGCGGCCTGCGTTTCCAGACAGGTGTTGAGATAGGCAGTGCGGTCCCGCGGCAGCACCTTGTCGGCGTCCGCCTTCTTCGCGCATTCCGACTGGCGGATCTGCTCGGCGCGGCGTTTTTCGGCAGCCTCGCGAAACTCCGGCGCGACCTTGTCGGGATCGACGAGCTTTTGCGACCTTGCGGGAGCGACCGTAAGCAGCGCGATCGCTGCGAGGATAATGACCTGTTTCAAATGAGCCTCCTGAAAAGGCCCATCCTAGTCCGGCGGCGGCCGATGCTCAAACGGCGCGGGGCGGTATCCGGCAACGCCAACGCCGGGTCGGCGGCGATTATTTCGCCACTTGTGAACTGCTTCACATATGCGATGCGGAGGATCGGCTATTGATCACGCATTGCCTTACGAAATCATACTTGCCAAATCATACTTGAAAAACACCCCCGGCGCGCAAGCGGCGGGGGTTTTCACTTGTGGTTTTCACTTGTGGTTTTCACTTGGGGCGAGCGAGGCCGGTCGTTCGATCCCTCGCTCTTCGCGGTCATGTCATGTTGCGATAGCCCATCGCGGACACGATCGGCTTGCCCCAGTTGAAGTCCGGCCGCACCTCCGCGCCGCGCTTGCCGCAGGCGCTGCAGACGAAGCGCGGCTCGATGTCGGAGAGCCGCACGTCATCCGCCCACCGATCGGCGCTCAGCGCCACGCTGTGGCTGCAGCGATAGTCCGCGCACCAGACCAGCACGCCGCGTATGCCGGCTTCGCGCATGTCGCCAAAAGTGATTTTTTGGGGCCGCATGGCGACATCAAGGCGCCAGGCTTTTCACGATCGCAAATTATCAAGGGATGGTGGTCCGGAACGCGCGCGGGACGCTTTTGGTCGTGGGTGTGGACAAGTGTCGCGCGACGAATTCGCGGCTACAGCGGCATGGCCACGTGGCACCGACTTAGTTGAGCTTGCGTCGAAGCATCTCGATCAGCCGACGCTGATCGCCGGCATACTCTTCGGCGGCGTGAGGAATGCCGGCATCAGGTTTCGGTTGTGGACCGCAGCGCATGCAGATGATCTGACCGAGCGAGTTGAACTCGAGGATTGCAGCAACGATGCCGTTGCGCGCGATGTAGTTGATTTCAGCACCGTTGGGCGACGGCCTGAGGTCATCGAGATGCGATGCCGGATATTGCTGCAGGCGATGCTCCCAATAGGCGCGGAGACCTTCGGCGCCCGTGACGACGACGCCGTCGCAACGGCACTCCGTCACTGCGCCGGCACTATACATTTTCAGGATCGCCTCGATATCGCCGGCCCGGTAAGCGTCCAGCCAATCGACGGCGGCGGCCATCGGATCGAACGTCATTCATTGTCCTCAAAAAAGACATTCTCGGACGGCGCCAATGAATGTCGGCTGAATGAGGTTTCGATTCAAGTGCGCGGCGCGCCCGACGCCGATGACGAGCGCTTATGTGCATTGCGAAACTGGAACAGGCCGCCGGCTGGATGATTTGTCCCCAGTCGACCATCGCTTCTGTTGAGGCAGGGCAATTGGAAGTGGTTCGACGGGGCCGCTGGTTCTTAGTGATCCCAGCCGGCGGCCCCACTGATGTGGGAATCCTGCGAGAGGCTGCAACCTCAACGTCCAGGGCGACGCGTTGAGGCCTCGGGTTGCAGCGGACTATCCTCGGTTATTTCGCTTCTGACTTCGAGGCGGAAAACCGTGGTTTCGTCTCGTTTCACCTCGAGACGCCAGGTCCCGCCGGGTGCGAGTCTGTCTTCGACGTCCCTGGTCAGGCGAACGGCCTGGCGCCAGGCCTCATGGTCGTCTTGCAGATCCTGCCCGACCTCGTCGCGATAGGGATGGCCATTCTGGATATCGAAGTAATACCGGCTCATGGAGCGCAAACGTTGCCTGCCGACACTCGTTCCCCGCACGCCAGGTTTGTCCTGACATCAGAGCTCTCCGGGGGCATATGCGATTGCTCGGCAGGTGACGGGCACCTTCCAGCGCACGGGCGTCTCCGCCTTCGCTTCACCCTGGCCGTTGCATGGACTCCGTATTCGGACGGAGGGGCCATGCATGCCGCGCGGCCGAACCGCTAACTCGGAATTAATCCAAAAAGCTCACAATTTTCGACAGTTGTAGATGAGTGCTGCGTAGAGGAGGCGTCCTTGTCAGGATGTTCCGGCGATAGCCTCCTCTTTGCTCGCTCATTGAGGTCAATGCCCGTGACCACGACATCAGACGCGGAATGCCTGGCCGAACAGCTCGACCCCGCGGCGCTCGCCGCCGCAGCATCCGAAGCCACAAACACCGAAGCTGAAGCGCTCGAAACTCTCTCACCGCGCAAGAGCCGGAAATCGGTTCTGGCACTGGCGGTGTGTGCGCTCGCCATCAACGGCACCGCGGCCATCGTGACGCTGCCGGGCGATATTCATTTGCCTGACGTCGCGACCGCGCTGGCCGAGCTGCTTCCGCGCCAGAAGCCGGCCGCGCCGAAGCCGGATCCGGTGGTGGCGGCCTTGAAGGATATCAAGGCGGCCCAGGAGGAGCACACGGCCTCGCTGCAGGCGAGCAACTATTCCTTGCAGCAGCACACGGCGCTGCTGCAGCAGGATTCCATGGTGATCCTGTCCCTGCGCCAGAGCATCACCGACGAGCGGGTCGACGTGAAGAAGATTTCATCGCAGCTCTCCACGCTGATCGCCAAGATCGACTCGCTGCAGAACACGATGACGTCAGACGTCACCTCTGCGATCCCGAGAGGCCACGCCCGCAGCCGGCTCTTCGTGGGCAAGCGGATGGCTCGGCAACCGAAGCCGGTCGGGCCGGTTGGGCCGATCGGACCTGTCGGGACGGTTGGACCCGTGGGGCCTGTTTCCGTCGGCGGCGCTCCCCTGAGCGTGCCGGCGACGATCCCGGCGGCGCCGGAGAGCTGACGGCGTCTCGCGCAGGCGCCGGGACTAAACCCGCCCACGAGCAAGAGTTTGCGAAGGCAGCTCGCCGAACAGGTCTCGGTAGGCTTTCGAAAACTCGCCCATGTGCCAGAACCCGTGGGCAAGCGCGACCGATTTGACGGTCAAGCCGGGATAACCGCCGCTGAGTTGCCGGCGCACCGCCCACATTTGCTTCTGCTTGACGTAGCGATGGAGACTGACGCCGTGCACCGCATAGGCCGCGGTGTGCAAGGTGCGCACTGAAACGCCCAGGGCAGCGGCCAGATCATCGCCATAGAGCGGTTTGCTCGAGGACGTGGCGACGAGCTCATCCAGGGACTCGATGAGCCTGCGATGCTTCATGCGCGATCTCGGAGGCGTGCGCAGTGCGCCGTCGGGCGCGAGCGCGCTATCGAGACCGGCGATCAGGGTTTCCTGGTACGGCCGGTTCAGGGCTTCGAATTGCCTGACATCGGTCGAGGCTGCAGCGAGGCAGAACATGTCGAGAATGCAAGCTCGCAAACCTCTCAACACGCCGTCCGGCAATGTGACGTAGTGCAGCCCGTCCTCTTCCGGCCAGCCACGATGTCCCATATCGGAGTTGAAGCGCAGCATGAGGTAGGTGTTGGGATGTTGCTCGACCACCTCGACCGGGATTTTCCCGCGCATGATGCCGATCGTCGAATTGTCGACGGTGCGCCCATTGATGCTGCAGTGGAAGGAGATCGGAATGAAGAGGCCGAGGCCTTGGTCGGTCCCGAGATCGGCTTCGAGCCGGCGCGCGAAGGATCGCTGCAGGACGAACATGCCGTCTTGAAGGGGAAGGATCGCGCGATGGGCGGAGAAGTCGCGAGGCTGCAACGGTTTCGATATTCCGCCGCCAAGCACTTCGTGGGCGCGATAGGCGTCAGGATCGCCGAAGACCTCGACGGAGAGGGTTCGCGACGGCGTCAGCCAACGGACAGGCACGGAAGATTCCCATCAGATTGGAAAACGAGGATGGATGGCCTGGCGCAATGGCCGTCGGCAGCTTCAATATTAGTCCGCATCAGCGAATTCATTTTGACGTGGATCAAACTGGCGTTGGCCGAGCGCGACGCTGAGACCTCGCGCAGGTTCAGCCGAACGGTCCCGCGAAGCAGGGCGTTCGTCGATGTCATGCGGGTCTCGGACCGCGCGCAAGATAGCTTCGAGGGTGTTTCCTGTTCCATGACGGGCGTCATATCATGGGCCGATTGATTTTCCCCAAAATAGCCTATCGCTTTTCGGCGACCCGGTTAGTTCAGGCAGGCACGGGACGGCCGTCCGGTCATGGGTGTGGACGACTGATCCCGGATCCGCAGGGCCATGGCCCTGGTTCGTCCGCCATCGGATGTGACGATCTCGAGCGACGTGGACATGCTGAGGACCGGACCGGCATCGGTCCGGATGTTGACGGTCACGCTCGGCGCACGCGACAGGCGCTGACCGCGGATGACCTCGACCAGCGACCTCAGCGCCACGAGACGGGCTGCCTCGATGTCCGGCAGGTCGATGCCGTGCTCGTCAGGTGTGATGCCGCTGGTGTCCTCATAGTCGAAATAGAAGCGCATGCGGTCCAACGGGATTGTGCGGGAGGTGTTCCTATTTGTTGTCGGGAAAGGCGACCAAGGGAACCGGCCGCCGGCCACGACGCCGCGCTACGGGTCGAGCGGACCTGTCCAGTCGATGAAGTCATAGACGGCCCACCATCGATGCAGTGTTCGCTTGCACGAATTGCAATCGAAGCGGCCGCGTCCCGTCACACGTTGCCTGACCTGGATTGCGCTGTGAAGCGCGCCGCAAAACATGCAGGTGAAGAAGACGCGCATCGGCTGGTGGTCGGTCATCGGTCGTGGGGGAAGGGCACTGGCTTATGACACTCGAGGGCCTGCGCACAGACGTTTCCGCGCCGTCATGGCCGG
>NZ_PPPT01000053.1 GCF_006483445.1 Bradyrhizobium guangdongense
CCTGCCGATCGAGGAGGTGCTGCGGGCGCTGCAGATCTCGCGCAGCCGCGACGGCAATCCGCTGTTCCAGGTGATGTTCATCCTGCAGAACGCCTCGATCGAGGCCGCGCGCTTTCCGGGGCTGTCGACGCGACGGCTGGAGATCGACCCGGAGGTCGCGCGTTTCGACATCACGCTGGAACTGGTCGAAGCCGACGGCCGCTTCTCGGGCTTCTTCGAATACTCCACCGACCTGTTCGACGCGGCGACGATGGCGCGGATGGCGGCGCAGCTCGAGACGCTGATCAAGGGTGCGATATCAGATCCCGAGCAGCGCATCTCGCATCTGCCGCTGCTTTCGCCTGGCGAACAGCGCCAGCTTCGCAGTGAAGGCAGCGGCACCGTCGCCGACTTCACCCGGCGCGGCAATTTTGCCGGCCGCTTCGAGCGGCAGACAAAGCTGACGCCGGACGCAGTGGCGATGTCCGGCGCGGGCGTACCAGTGACCTATCGCGAGCTCTCGCGGCGCAGCCAGTCGATAGCAAGGTGGCTGGCGCAAGAAGGGGTCGGGGCCGAAACAGTCGTGGCGCTGCTGGCCGATCGCGGTCCGGACCTGCTCGCGGCGGTCATCGCCGTGCAACAGGTTGGGGCTGCCTTCGTCAACCTCGATCCCGACCAGCCGCCGGCGCGGCTCGCGTCCATGCTCGGCTCGAGCTGCGCGCGCGTGCTGCTGGCCTCACGCGCCCGGTCCGCCCTGCTTGACGATCTCCTTGCGCCGCTGGCGGCGCGTATCGACGTGGCAACGCTCGACGAGCTTGTCGCTGGCAAAACAGGCAAGACGATCAGGCCGGCACGGCGTGCGCCATCGAGCCTTGCCTATGTCATCTATACGTCGGGCTCGTCGGGGATGCCGAAGGGCGTGATGATCGAGCAGCGCGGGCTGTCCAATCATCTGGCATCGCTGATTGCCGAGCTCGGTCTGTCAGCCAAGGACGTCATTGCTCAAAGCGCGCCGCAAAGCTTTGTCATCTCGGTCTGGCAATTCCTTGCCGGCCCAATGGTCGGCGCGCGCGTCCATGTCTGCGCCAACGAGATCGTGCAGGATCCGCTGCTGCTTGCCGCGGAGATCGAACGCGAGGGCATCACAATTCTCGAGATCGTGCCCTCGCTGCTGCGTGTGGTGCTGGAACGGATGAGCGAGGTGCCGATCCGACGCGCCTTCGCAAAACTGCGGCTGCTGATCTCGACCGGCGAGCCGCTCAGCGTCGATCTCTGCCGCGCCTGGTTCCGGCACTGTCCAAAAGTGCCGCTGATCAATGCCTATGGCGCCTCGGAATGCTCGGATGACGTCTCGCTGCATCGCCTGACATCGGCGCCATCAGCCACGACCACCGTGCCGGTCGGCGCGCCGCTGCCCAACACGCAGCTCTACGTGCTCGACGGGCATCTGCAGCCGCAACCGATCGGCGTGGTCGGCGAGCTCTGCATCGGCGGCGCCGGCGTCGGCCGCGGCTATATCAACGATCCCGCGCAGACGCGGCAGCGCTTTCTGCCCGATCCCTTTGCCCGCCGCGACGGCGCACGGCTGTACCGCACCGGCGATCTCGTACGCAAGCTGGCGGACGGCACCATCGAATGCCTCGGCCGCATCGATCATCAGGTCAAGGTCCGCGGCTATCGCATCGAGATCAAGGAGATCGAACACGCGCTCGCCGATCATTCCGACGTGCGGGCCGGCATCGTCGAGCCACGCCGCGACGGCAATGGCGACGTCAAGCTGATCGCCCACATCGTGGCCAAGGCCGGCAGCCAGATCAGCGCCAGCGCACTGCGCGACGCGCTGAAAGCGCGACTGCCGGGCCATGCCATTCCCTCGGCCTTCCTGTTCCTAAACGACGTTCCGCTGAACGCCCATGGCAAGATCGACCGCGCCGCGCTGCTCGCGCCGACGCCGATGGAAGCGGCGGCAACCGAGGCCGCGGTGCCGGCGCGCCGCTTCACCGAAAAGGTGCTGTCCGACATCTGGATCGACCTGTTGAAGGTCGACCGCCTCGGCGTCACCGAAAACTTCTTCGATCTCGGCGGCCATTCGCTGCTGGCGGGCCAGGCCATGGCCCGCGTGGCGCGGGCGCTCGGCGTCTCCCTGCCGATCAAGACGATCTTCGAGGCGCCGACGGTCGAGGAACTGGCGCGGCGGGTCGACGAAGCCCTGGCCACCCAAATGCAAAAGCCGCTGGCCGAAATCCCGCGCCTCGCCCAGCGCGGTCCGCCGCCGCTGTCGATCGCGCAGGCCGAGATGGTGACGATGGAGCGCGACCTGCCCGGCCTGCCGCTGTTCAACCTGCCCTTCACCCTCCGCCTGCAGGGACCGCTCGATGTCGCAGCGCTCCGGCGTGCGCTCGACGACGTCGTTGCCCGCCACGATTGCCTGCGCAGCGCCTTCGATTGCAGCGGCGACACACCGACGCTGCGGCCGCCCACCCCCGGCAAGATCGGCGAGCTCCTGACCGTCGAGCCGATCGGAGGCGGCCGACGCACGACCGACAAGCGGCTCAAGGCGCTGCAACTGAAGAAGATCAAGCTTTTGGCCGAGCAGGACGCCTGGGAGCCGATCGACACCAGCCGCGCACCGCTGCTGCGCGCCCGCCTATTGCGGATGCAGGCCGACGATCACGTGCTGCTGCTGACGATCCATCACGCCATCGCCGACGGCTGGTCGCTCGGCATCCTCTTCGACGAGATCTCAAGGCGATACGCCGCGCTGGTCGGCCGGCCGGCGGAGCCGCTGCAGAAAGTGCCGCTGTCCTTTGCCGACGTCGCCCGCTGGGAGCGCTGGTGGTGCGGCACCGACGCCGCGAAGCGGCAGGCCGACGAATGGACCGACAGCCTGCGCACCGCAGCGCCGGTCTTCGACCAGAAGGACGAAGCGATCGCGGCGGGTCCGCCGACCGGCTCCCACCCGCTGCGGCTGACCGGCGAGCTGATCGCAGGGATCAGCGCCTTCGCCGGCAGCCGGAACGGCACGCTGTTCATGGGTCTGATGACCGCCCTGAAGGCGTTGCTCGCGTTGCGGACCGGACGCACCGACATCTGCATCGCGACAGCCATGGCCAATCGCACCCAGCCCGACACTGATCGCGTGATCGGTCCGTTCGAGAACACGGTGATCGTCCGCACCCGGATCGAGCCGGAGTTGTCCTTTGCGCAAGCCTTCGCGCTGACGCGCGAGAGCGTGCTAGAGGCCCATGCGCGGCAGGAGCTACCGTTCGAAATCCTGGCCGAACGACTGCAGGAGGCCGGCATCGATCCGGCGGCGCTGACCCAGGTCTACTTCACGCTGCAAAATCCGCTGCGCAGGCCGATCGACCTGCCCGATATTGCGGTGCGCTCCTTCGGCAATGTCGCCCGCGAGGGGCAGCCGGTGCTGCCGGTCGACCAGACCTGGCTGTCGCTGATGCTGAAGGAACGACCGACCGAAATCACCGGCTCGTGCAATTACAAGCGCGATCTCCTGGGCGGCGGAACCATCGGCGCATGGATGGACGAGTTCGGCGCGCTGCTGGCTGCCGGCACCGCGCAACCCGACGTCCCGCTCGCGCGCCTGCTCAAGCACAAGGCCGCGTAGACGGCTTCACTCGCCAAAGCTGTGACTTGTCAAGTTACAGCTTGATATTTGACGCAACGCGCGCAACATTGTTCGCGCGCTAGACTTGCAACCGCATATTTCATTTCAAACCGGGGGAATTCTTATGGGTTTCGTCAAATTTGCCAAAGGGCTGAACGAAAAGGACAAGAAGGCGCTGCAAAAATTGCTTGCCGCCGAGAAGAAGAAGCTGCAATCCGCGCTGAAGGACGTCGACGCCAGCCTCGCGGTGCTGAAGCCGAAGAAGGCGAAGAAGGGCAAGGGCTAGTCGGCCCGGCCGAGCTTCTTCGAAGCAATATCTTTCGCACGATGACCGCTCGTGTCTCTCGCGTGGGTCCGCAACGAACCCATGCGAGAGTCGAGTGGAGTGTTTGCAGGAAACTAACCGGGTCGGTCGCGGCAGCGATCCGCCCGGTTGAATGTTTTGGCGCGACGGGGCACATCGTCTCGTATCCTACGCCGCGGGTACGACCGATGACCGCCGATACGATCGACCTCCATGTCTGGCTGATCGACGCCGTCGATACCGACGAGGCCCGCGCGGCCTGCTGTGCCTTGCTGTCGGCCGAGGAACGGCAGCGCGCCGACCGGTTTGTGTTCGAGCGGCACCGGCGCGAATTCATCTACGCGCATGGGATGCTGCGGCTGGCGCTGTCAGAGGCCGCGCCTGGTGTCGCACCGTCCGATTGGTCGTTTGCGACCGGGCCGCATGGCCGCCCCCATGTCGCAGGACCCCCGCGGCCCACGCCGCTATATTTCAACCTGACCCACACCGAGGGCTGCGTCGCCTGCGTCGTCTCAGGTCACGAGACCGTCGGCGTCGACGCTGAGCAGATATCGCCGCGCCGCGCGCGGATGGAGACCGCCGAGGGCGTGTTTTCGCCGGACGAGCTTGAGTCCCTGAGGGATCTCGCGCCGGACGCATTCGTCAGGCGCTTCTTCGATTACTGGACGTTGAAGGAGGCCTATCTGAAGGCGCGGGGCGTCGGCCTGCATCGTCTTCCGCTCGACCGATTCTCGATGCGGCTTGCCCCCGATGGCGTCGAAATCCATTTCGATCCCGAGATCGACGACGATCCCGGAAAGTGGCGATTCACCCAGAGTTCGCCGTCGCCGGTCCACCGCCTTGCGGTTGCCGACGGCTCGGGCGTCGCCGGCGGCCTTGCAATCAGGATGTACTCGCCTCGTCCTCCACGACCGGGAGTGTCGGGATGACGCAACCACGGCTCCGGATATTTCCCGCGATCTCGCGCAACCGCGATCCTTCGAAATATGTCGCGGAGCTGATGCGCGTCGCAGGCTTCGCCGACCGCAACGGCTTCGAGGGCATTCTGCTGTTCGAAGGCAACGACGTACTCGTCGAGCCCTGGGCGATGGCCCAGCACATCATGGCGCAGACAGAGCGAAGCTCACCGCTGATCGCCGTCAATCCCGTCTACATGCATCCGTTCACGGCGGCGAAGTTCGTCTCATCCTTCGCACAGCTCTACGGCCGAAAAGTCTATCTCAACATGATCACGGGTACGGCCGTGAGCGACCTGCAGGGCCTCGGCGACGACCAGTCCCATGGCGATCGCTATGTCAGGCTCGGCGAGTTCGTCGCGCTGATGCGGCAATTGCTGGCGAGCCCGCGGCCGGTGAATTTCGCGGGCAAGTTCTACAGGGCGGCCAATCTCCAGCTCAGGCCACGGCTGACGCCAGGGCTGATGCCGGAATTCCTGATCGCCGGCCAATCGGAGGCGGCGCAGCGGATCGCCGGGGAGACCGGCTGCATCAAGATGCAGATGCTGCCGCCCGATCTGGAAAACGGCCTCAACGCACCGGGCATGAATTTCGGTATCTTCGCGCGCGAGAAACGCGACGAAGCCCGGCGTGCAGCGATGCAGCGTTTCCGCGACGACTCCGATAGTCGCGAACTCCTGACGCTGACGATGGAGAACACCGACTCGGTCTGGAAACGAAAACTCTATGAGGGCCAGACCGCAGACCTCCACGACAACGGCTATTGGCTGCTGCCCTTCCTGACCTTCCAGGCCGACTGCCCCTATCTCGTCGGCAGTTACGCCGAGATCGGCGCGAAGCTGAAGGCCTTTGCCGCAAAAGGCCTGACCACGGTCATGCTCGACATGGTGTCTGATGAGGCCGAGATGCAGCACGTCTGCAAGGCGCTTGCGGCCAGCGGGATGTTCTAGGAGTCAGCGCGCCTCTTCGAATCCTGCCAGCACCGACGTCAGGTTCTGCCCGAGAATCTCAGAGAGATAGCCGCCTTCCTGCACCAGCACGGTCGGAAGACCGAAGCGCGCGAGCGCCTGGCCGATGCGGCGGAAGCCTGATGTGGTGACCGAAAGTCCCTTCAGCGGATCGTGCTCGGAGGCATCAAGGCCGAGAGCGATGACGAGTGCGGTCGGCGCGAAGGCGTCGATCGCCTTCTTCGCCATATCCATCGCGACCATGTAGCCGTCATCACCGGTGCCGATCGGCAGGGGGATGTTGAGATTGGCCCCTAAGCCGGGACCCGTGCCGCGCTCATGGGCGTAGCCCCACACATAGGGATAATAGGCGACGGGGTCGGCGTGGATCGACACGGTGAAGACGTCGGCGCGTTCGTAGAAGATGCCCTGCGTGCCGTTGCCGTGATGGACGTCGACGTCGAGGATCGCGACGCGCTCGTGCCTGGTGCGCAGATGCGCGGCCGCGATCGCGCTGTTGTTGAGGAAGCAAAAGCCACCGGCCATATCACGATAGGCGTGATGGCCGGGCGGACGGCACAGCGCATAGACGGCGCTCTCGCCGTCCATGACGAGCTGCGCCGCCGTGGTGGCGACATCGGTCGCAGCGCACGCCGCGGCAAAGGTGCCCGGGCCGATCGGGGCCGCGGTGTCGGCGGTGTGCCAGCCGAGCTTGCCGACGATGTGGGTCGGATAGGTGCCTGCGTGACGGACAGGATGGATGTTGCCGATCATCTCCGGTCCGGAATCGCCGAGCGCGGTCCAGGCGTCCCAGGCCTCAGCGAGGAAGGCGAGATATTCCGGGCTATGGATGCGCGCCCGCGGCCCCTGGCCGAATTTGGTCGGCTCGACCAGTTGGTGCTTGCCCGCCTTCAGCCCCGACAGCAGCCGGTCGGCACGCTCGGGCTGCTCGGTGGTGCGCCTGACGACGCCGCGCACCAGGAAGAATTGCGGATCGTGGCTGCGGTGCAGTTCAGTGTAGACGGCTTTCACGCGAAGACTCCAACCTGATCAAAACCTGGCAAGGACCGGCCCAAAGACAAGCCAATGTCTTGATCCTCGCGAGGTCCCGATGCAAGCAAGAAGAATGCCGCGCCTTGCGCGCCTGCCCTGCGCGGGCAGCGTCGCTCAGCAGCGCCCGCGCTGGAGGCAATGCTCGCGGCCTTCCTGATCGGTGCGGAAGGATTCGATGAAGCCCCCCTGGCGCTGCGTGACGAAGACGGTCTTGCCGTCCTTACCGCCGAAGGCGAGGTTGGTCGGCTCCTTGGCTTTCAGCGGAATCTCCCGCTCGACCATGCCGTTCGGCTTCAGGATCGCAATCGTGCCTTTGAGGATGCGCGCGACGAAGAGTCTTCCGGCGACATCAGTGCGCAGGCCGTCGATGGTGTTGGGCTCAAAGCTCTTGACGAGCTTTGCATCCGCGAGTTCGTTGCCGCGGATGGCGTAGGACCAGACTTGGCCGCTCGAGGATTCGCCGACATAGAGCGTCTTGCCGTCGGGGCTGAGGTCGATGCCGTTGGTGGTGCCCATGGCGCGCGGCGCGGCCATGACCTCACCCTGAACTGAACCGTCGGCCGCTTTCGCAATGCGCCAGATGTGCCCTTCCCGCCCCTTCCAGTTCGGGTCGCTCGCATAGATGGTGCCGTCGCGGGCAATGGTGATGTCGTTCGGCTGGTTCATCTGGTCGGAGTGAAACCAGACCATCGGTTCAACGCCGTCGCGCCCGATCGCGAGGATGTTGTGCTTCTTGTAGTCGGCAACGAACATGGTGCCTTCGCGATCGAAGCGGATGGCGTTGCCAATGCTGCCCTCGGGAAGAACGATAAACAGTTCGGACGCAGCCCCCGCCGCGGGCAAGCGGCCGATCGTGCCGGGCCTGCTGAAATTGACGACGTAGAGATTGCCGGCGAGATCGGCCGCGGGACCCTCGATGCCAAAGGTGTATTCGCCCGATGGCGTCACCTGTGCGCTCTCGAACAGCTTTTCGGCCTGCGCCGAGGGCGCGGCAATCACCAGCGGTGACGCCGCGATCGCGAGAAGGACGCTACTGCACAGGCACCAAAAATTCCTGCCGGATGAAATAGCCATCGTCGTCGGTGCAATCGCCGTTGAGGAAAGGGTCGGCCGGCCGGAAGAAACGGCTGAAGCCGGGCCTGTCTACAGCGCTCCTTTGTGTCACGACAACGACCTTATTCGCCGGGATTTCGCCGCATTTCCTGCTGGTTCGGGAGAAGAAGTCGCGATCGGGCGGCCCGGGCTTGATGCGCATCCGCGTTCCCGGAACCATTTTTGCGATGAGCGTATCCGCGACGTCGAGAAGATGGGCGTAACCGGGCTCGGTCTTCGGCAGGGTTTCGCCGCCGGGCGGCATCAGCTTCTCTGCCCCCAAGCCGCGCAGGCGCGTGCGCAGCCGTCCGGACTCGGGATCGCCAGGATAGACCCAGCCGTCCTGCGCCAGCATGAAGCGGAGTGCGGCCTGGTCCTTCTCAGTGTCGGACTGGCCCGGCTTCAGGCCGAAATCCGCATGGCAACCCATGCAGTGCTTTTCAACGATGCCCTTGCGGATGCTGGTCAGCCGGTCGCGGTTCTGCGCGTCCCTGGCAACGAAGCTTGCGAGCTGATCGATCAGCGCGGGGCTGCGCGTGTCGCAGGGCAGCGGCGGGGGCGGATCGCCGGCGGCGCGATCGATCCGGATCACCGTCTTGTTCTTATCTTCGACAAGCCAGATCGCGCCGTCCTCCGCAACGGTCATGCCGACCGGCGCGCCCTGCGGGCGCGCGCCGTTGACGCGGTGCCAGCCGGCGATCAGCTCGTCGAACGGCGCGGCCGCGACCTCGCCGGCGTCGGTCTGAAAACTGCGCGAGGGCTGCGCATCGCAACTGACGTGATAGCGCACCGGCGGCGGGCTCGGTTTGGGAAAGCCGCGCTCGTCGACGTCGTAGATCAGGAGCCGGCTGCCGGTCGGGCGGTAGCCGTGCAGGCCAACCAGCAGCTTGCCCTCGAGCTCGGGGAATTTGGCGCCGTGATAGTAGAACATCCCGAGCGGCGCGCCGTGCGGCGGCAACAGCGAGAACGGCTGCTTGTAGAGCGGGTTGGCGGTGCAGAGATTCTTGTAGACGCCGGATTGCAGCACGATGCGGAATTCGGGGCTCGGCGTCGCCAAATCATAGCAATAGGGCCAGCCATAGTGCTTGCCCGGCTCGATCGCGTTGATCTCCTCATTCGGTTTGAAGATGTCAGGGAGATCACGGCCGTTCTCGCCTTGCAGGAACGCGTAGCCGGGATCAGGAAATTGCGGATGCAACGCGAGCGCCATCGAGTTGCGCAGGCCGCGCGCGTAGACCTCGTGCGGCGGGTTGGGATCGTTCGGCTTGAGGGCCGGGAAGATGCCGCTGGCGGGCGGCGTGAACAGCCAGATCGACGCGAGCGCTGAGGCGCCTTCGGCCGCGGCACAGGGTTTTGTGATCGGCGCCGGCGTGATGCAATCATCGCTGTGCGAGCCGACATTGACGAACAGGCGGCCGCTCCTGTCGAAGATGAACTGCTTCATCGGATGGGCACTCTCCTGGAGTTTTGTGCCATCCGGCAGCGTGATGCGGACGCCGGGCAAGCGGCGGACGATAGTCTCGACCGTGCCGCGCGGATTGTCGGCGAGCGGATCGAACCGGAAGATCGTATCCGCTGATGACGCGTAGAGCTTCTTGTCCGGACCGATCGCGAGGCCGAACGGATATTCGAGGCCGGTCAACAGCTCCTTGAAGCGACTACCTGCGGCCGCGCGCGGATCGAGCAGCAGAAGCTTGCCGTCCATGTGGCCCCAGCCGATCATGTCGGCGACCACGAACAGCTCGCGGCCGGGGACCTGGACGATCGAGCGCGGAAATTTCAGATGATCCTCCTCGCTCGCGACGAGGCCCGCGCAAAATCCCTGCTTCATGTCGATCTTGAGTCGGGGGAAGGCGAGATCGCCGCCGCCGCAGGTCTCGGTGCCGATCGCGTAGTCGCTCTTGTGGATCGTTTGCGACGCCGCCGGCGATGCCAGATTCAAAGTCGTTACGACCAGCAAGAATGCAAGAAAATGCCGGCCGAAGCGAACACTGAGACCTGGATCACAGAAGCGTAGCGGACGATTCACGACGGTCCTCCAAATATCCCTGCAAAACCAACAGTTCCACGTCACGGGAACTCCGTCCAGCGACGACTCACTTGCCTGTGATAGAACCGCGTTTCGCAACCACCCGACGGAACTTCCGTAGATTCCCTTACCGGGTTGGCCCGAATGTTTTTCGACGCTTCCGGGTGGTATCGATTCGGTGTGCCCGAATCGCTCTCTACAGGAGGCGGATATGGTCCAAGTGTTTTTCCACTGTTCCAATACTGAAGGCATGTTGATCGATCGTTACGGCGCAGCCGTATCGAACCTCACCGAGGCGCGCGACCGTGCAGCTCAGATCATGCAGTCGATGATCCGGACGCCCGGCGCCGAAGACTGGCGCGATTGGGTGCTGCATGTCAGCGACGACGACGGCGAGGAGATTTTTGACCTCCCCTTCACGTCGATGCTCGGCAAGCCTCACTGAGGAGCCGGCCATGCAGGTATCTCAACCGTCACTCTCGCTGCTCCGCCAGCACCTCGACGTCATCGTGGCCAAGTGGCACACCTTGATCAAGGTTGCCGGCGATCCCTATCGGCCCGAGCTCTACTATATGCGCGGCCCAGGCCCGAAGTGGCACGCCAAGCATAATCGCCAGACCGGCGCACTTTAGCCCATCAGCTCCGTCAACTTTGTCTTCTCCCGGCGTCCTCGAAAGGCTAACCCCTTCGGGGACGGGCGGCCTCCACCTTGCCGGCCGGCAGGCCGCAGGGAGCAAGGCATGTCAAACGAATTCCGGCTGGACGATTATCTGGCCCGGATCGGTTATCGCGGCGCGCTGAAGCCGGACCTGGCGACGCTCGCCGCCTTGCACGGCGCCCATACCACCGCAATTCCGTTCGAAGGCATGAATCCGCTACTCGGACGGCCGGTGCCGCTCGACCTGCCGTCGGTGCAGGCAAAACTCGTCGACAGCAGGCGCGGCGGCTACTGCTTCGAGCAGAATGCGCTGTTCAGGGCTGCGCTCGAGAAGGTCGGCTTTGCGGTGACCGGCCTTGCCGGCCGGGTGCGATGGATGGCGCCACCTGAAAGCCCACTCGGGCCGAAGACCCACATGCTGCTCAAGGTCGATCTTGTCGAAGGCCCCTACATTGCCGATGTCGGCTTTGGCGCGTGCCTGCTCGATGCGCCGCTCCGGCTCGAGACCGATATCGAGCAGTCGACCGCGATGGGCACCTTCCGCTTCGAGGACCGGGATGGCCGGTTCTGGCTCCATGCCAAACAGCCCGCCGGCTGGCGCACCATGTATGTCTTCGACCTCGCGCCCCAGATCCAGTCCGACTATGAACTCGGCAACTACCTGACGTCGACGAGCTCCAACACCCCGTTCACGACAACGCTGATCCTTGAGCGCGTCGATGCCGATCGGCGCTACAGGCTGGTGAACCGCAGGCTCACGATCGAGGCGCGCGAAGGCCATGTGCGAAGCGAGCGCTCCATCGACAGCGCCGACGAGTTACGTCAGGTGCTCCGCGAGGTTTTCAACGTGGAAGCACCCGTCGCAATCGAGGATGTTTTCGCAAGGATCAAGGGCTAGCGATCTCTCTCGCCCGCATTCGGGGAGAGGCGAAGGAAGAGCATCACCGCCCCGAAAACTTCGCCTTGCGCTTCTCGACAAAGGCGTTGCGGCCTTCGATTGCGTCGGCGCTCTTGCGGATGACGGCCTGGGTTTCGATCTCGCGGCGGAACTGCTGCTCGTAGCCGCTGTGCTCACTCTGCTCGATCAGCGCACGGGTGGCCACCAGCGCACGCGTCGGTCCCAGCGCCAACCGCTGTGCGAGCTTGAGTGCCTCCTCCATCAGATTCGCATCGTCGACGACCTGCCGCACCAGGCCGATTTCGTGGGCGCGCTCGGCCGGAAGCGGCTCATTGAACAGCATCAGCTCCAGCGCGCGCTGCCGCCCGATCAGCCGCGGCAACAGCCAGGTCGAGCCGAGATCGGGCACGAGGCCGATGCGGCTGAACACCTGGATGAAGTTTGCCGACCGCGCCGCGACGATCATGTCGCCGGCCATGGCGAGGCTAAAGCCGCCGCCGGCCGCAACGCCGTTGACGGCGACCACGACAGGCACGCGGCATTCGCGCAGGGCCTTGAAGGCCGGCCAGTAGAAGCGCATCACGCCGGCGGCGATGTCCTCGCCGAGTGCTGCGGATGCCTTGAGGTTCTGGCCGGAACAGAAGCCGCGTCCCTCGCCGGTCAGCACCAGCGCGCGAATGCTCTCATCCGCCGTCATCTCGGCGATCGCCTTGGCGAGCGCGCCGAGCAGATCCGGCGTCATCGCGTTGAGGCTGTCGGGCTCGTTCAACGTGAGGATGCCGACCGCTCCATCCCGCGCCTGTTTCACACCAGCCATGTTGCTCTCCCGAATGGTTGTTCTCGTTCGAGCCAATGTGCCATTCTCTGCGGGCTTCGCCAACGCGACGCAATTCCATTTAGCGCAATAAGAATGGCTTGAAGACCGCATGCCCCACCAGTTCAGCCTCGCCCAAAGCATCTGCAAACCCGCCCGCCGCTCGAAGGGCGGCATCGTCGCTTCGCAGTCGCGAAGGGCGGCTGAGGTCGGAGCCGAGGTGCTGGCGGCGGGCGGCGATTGCATCGATGCCGTGATCGCGACGACCTTTGCGCTCAACGTGCTGGAGCCGTGGATGAGCGGCATGGGCGGCGGCGGTGCGATGGTGCTCTATCGCGCCAAGGACAATCGCACCGAGGTGATCGATTACGGCATGTGCGCGCCGCAAAGCCTGCGCATCGAGGATTATCCGGTGACCGGCCAGGGCGCCGCCTCCGATCTGTTCCCCTGGGCGCGGGTGAAGGACGATCGCAATCTGCATGGACCGGGCTCGATCGCGGTGCCCGGTGTGGTCGCGGGTATGGAAGAAGCGCATCGCCGCCACGCAAAGCTGCCGTGGAAGGACCTGGTTTCGCCGGCTGCGAAGATCGCCGGCGAAGGCTTGCTGGTGGACTGGTGGACGACGCTGATGATCGCCAGCACGGCCGCCGATTTGCGACGTTATCCCGCAAGCGCAGAAACCTTCCTGCGCGACGGCCTGCCGCCGAATGCGCCCTGGGGCGTCAAGGCGGAGATGCGGCTGCCGCAGCCGCGATTGCAGGCGACGCTGGCGCATCTCGCCACAGCCGGTCCGCGCGACTTCTACCAGGGCGATCTCGCCCGCAGCATCGCATCCGACGTCAGGGCCGATGGCGGCTCGCTGTCGGTCGAGGATCTCGCCGCGTTTCGTGCGCATCTGCGCGATCCGCTCGCGATCCCCTATCGCAACGGCAAGGTGTTTGCGACGCCGGAATTGACGGCCGGCCCGACCATGGCGCATGCGCTGCGCCTGTTGCAGAACAACCTCAAACCCGGCAGCGCGCCCGATGCGGCCGCGTATGTGGAATATGCCAACGCGCTGCAATCGGCCTACCGCGAACGGCTCAACGACATGGGCGATGCCGACGGCAAGCGTTCGCTTGGCGCCGAACATCTTGCCCCGAGCTGCACCACGCATTTCTCCGTGGTCGATCGCGACGGCAACATGGCGGCGGTGACGCAGACCCTGCTCTCCACCTTCGGCTCGAAATACGTGACGCCGCATTCCGGCATCCCCATGAACAACGGCATCATGTGGTTCGACCCGACGCCGGGCTCGACCAACTCGTTGGCGCCGGGCAAGCGCTGCCTCTGCAATTATACGCCCGTCATCGCCGAGACCGCTGACGGCAGGCGGCTTGCCATCGGCGCCTCCGGCGGCCGGCGCATCTTGCCGGCGGTGATGCAGCTCGCATCCTTTGCGATGGACTTTGGCTTGGACCTCGACACGGCAATCCATCAGCCGCGCATCGACGCCAGCGAGGGCGCCGTCGTGATCGGCGATATCAGACTGCCCGCGGAAGCACGCAAAGTCCTCGCCGCGCGGTTCGACTATGAGGAAGCGCAGGTGCAAACCCTGCCGATGAAGTTCGCCTGCCCGAGCGTTGTGATGCGCGAAGGCGACATCAATTTTGGCGCGGTCGAGATCTTCCAACCCTGGGCCGAAGCGGTGGCGGAGTCCTGAAACGAGACCGACGGAGACCATACCGGCACTATGGGTGCTGAGCAGGCGGGCTCCTGAGGTGTGGAGGCGCGCGGCCCTTTAACGCTGGCTATCCGGGACATGCAGGCGTAGGGTCAGATATCACCGTGCTCTTCATGGCATCGACCGGTGACTGAGGGTCATCAGCGCTCCCGCCGTAGATTGAGAGCGTCCATGTCCCGGTTCCATCTCGTCGACCGGATCGTATCGACCACGGCGGTGCCTTCCCCTCTCCCGTGCTTCATCCCGGCTGTGGCTGTTTCGCATGGATAGGACGACGCATGTGCAATACCTGGTCAGCGCGAGGGATTTGTCCGGCAGCGTGAACCTCGGCCGCGACACGGCAGAGGCGGCCCTCAAGAAGGCGAGAGAGCTCATCCAGGAAGGTTATCTGGACGTGAGAATATGTACGCCCCGCGGCCTTTTGCTCTCGCCGGAAGAGTTTGACCAGTTGGTCGGATAGCGAGCTGCCGCACCAACATATGGGATGAGCCGTGCGCCCCAGAGCCTTTAGAACGGCCTACGAGCTTCAAGACATGATCGTCGAAAGGGCGAAGGCGCTTCACGGCCCTTGGCCTGCGGGGATGACCCTGTTCGTGTTCGACGATGCGTATGGTTGGACGGGGACCATCAGCCTGGCGGGGTCAGAGGACGATGTCTGCTATCGTGCCCATGCGCTCAACATCATCAAGGAATTGAAGACAAGATTCGATCTCTCCGTTCCGCGCCTGCGGAACCCGGATGTTTTCTGACCTTTTGGGCGGCCTTCCAGAATGTCCGACTTATCGATGTCCGCAACCGCGCGGAGGTTCAGATTGCCGCACCAAGTCCATTCGTCATCAACTGCAGATCGATAAAAGTCTCCCAGGAATTGCCGCAAGCTTGCCGAAAACTGACTAAATGCCCAGCCGGTCGCGTACGCGGCCAGCGATCACGGCCGTGGTCACCCCGACCGGCCAGAAGGCGTGCATTGGGATCGGCTTGATGCCGGTGACGGGCATGTCGAGCTCCTTCTTGCTGCCGTCGATCAGGCGGCGGGCGAGCTGGGCGCCCATCGCGGTCGAGAGCGCGACGCCGCGGCCGTTGCAGCCGAGCGAGATCAAAATGTTTTCCGCGGGCTCGTGCACGTGCGGATAATGATCCTTCGTAATGGCGAGGCGGCTGTTCCAGCCATGGGTCCAGCTAACGCCCTTGAGCTGCGGCCACAGCCGCTCCGCATAGCGCATGAGATAGGCGACGTCCGACGGCGAATCGATCCAGCGCATCGGGCCGCGGCCGCCCATCAGCAAGCGGTTCTGCTGGTCGATGCGGTAATAGACCGTGATGTGGCCGCTCTCATACAGCACCGAGCGCGTCGGCATGATCGCGCGCACGATTTCGTCCGGCAGCGGCGCGGTGGCGGCAATCGAGGAGAACACCGGCACGATGGTGCGGCGCAGCGCCGGCCAGAGATCGTCGGTAAAGCCGTTGGTCGCGAGCAGCACCTTGTCTGCAAGCACGACCGCACGCGGCGTTTCGATGCGCCAGCGGCTGCCTTCGCGACGCAAGGACAGCGCGGGCGTCTCGCCATGGACTTTTGCGCCGGCTGAGATCGCGGCGCGCGCGAGGCCGCGGGCGTAGCTCAGGGGATGCAAATCGCCACCCCTTGCGTCGAGCATGGCGCAGAGATAGCGGTCGGTGCCGGTCACCTCCCGCAGCTGATCACCCTTCAACAACGTCACCGGCATGCCGCGACGAATGCATTGCTCTGCGGTCTTCTCGATGCCGGCAGCGCTGGCCTCATTGTAGGCGGCGCGCAAGGTGCCGTTCTGCCGCGCCTCGCAGGGGATCTGGTAGCGACGGATCAGATCGTGGGTGAAGTTGGTCGTGCCGTAGGAGAATTCGATCATACGGCGACCGAGCTCAGGGCCGAAATCGGCCTCGATCTGGTCGGGGTCATGCTTCAGGCCGGGATTGGTGTGGCCACCATTGTTGCCGGAGGCGCCCCAGCCCGGCTCCTGCGCTTCCAGCACCAGCGCCTCGACACCCTGCTCCGCCAGATGCAGCGCGGTGGACAGCCCGGTGTAGCCGCCGCCGATGATGGCGATGGAGACGTTCTTGTCCGTATCGAGCGGCGGCGTCGGCACCGGCGCAACGGCG
>NZ_PPPT01000054.1 GCF_006483445.1 Bradyrhizobium guangdongense
ATAATCGCCGTTGATCGCGCGGTTGATGATGAACACCGTCGCCATCTCGTGTTGCGCCGAGGTCAGGAAGATCACGGCCGAGACCGTCGTCATGGCGCGGACGAAGGAATAGACCAGCGCCGTCACGATGGCCGACGACAGGTTCAATTCCACAAACGCGATTTTGCCGGCGACCACGACGAGGACGCTGGCCAGCGCCACGCGCAGCACGGTCTCCGGCACGCGCGTCGCGCTGTAGCTGCCGATGACGATGCCCGGCAGCGATCCCATCAGCAGCACGCCCATCAGCGACCAGTCGACGTCGCCGAGCGCCCAGTGGCCGATTCCCGCCACCAGCGTCAGCGGCACGGCATGTGCGATGTCGGAGCCGACGATGGTCGCCATCGGCAGGCGGGGATAGAGCAGCAGCAGCACGGTCACGCCGACCGCGCCGGCGCCGACGGACGAAATCGAAACCAGCACGCCCAGCACGATCCCGGTGATGACGGTCGCGATCGCGGTGGTGCGTTCGTCGACCCCCTCCAGGCGTTGCCGATAGCGCTCCAGAATGGATTTTCGGAAGATCAGCGACGTCGCGGTCAGCGCCAGCGCAAAGCACAGCACCAGGTTGACCAGATTGCGCTCGGCGTCGCTCTTGAGGTCGAGCTTCCAGAGCACGAGCAGCGTCAGCGCGCTCGCCGGGATGCTGCCGCAGGCGAGCCGCAAGACCGCGGGCCAGTGCACGCTGCGCGACCAGCCATGGACGACGCTGCCGCCGGCTTTGGTGGCGGCGGCATAAAGCAGATCGGTTCCGACCGCGGTCGACGGGTGCACGCCGAATAGCAGGATCAAGAGCGGCGTCATCAGCGACCCGCCGCCGACACCGGTCATTCCCACAAGCAGGCCGACGCCAAAGCCCGATGCGACGTAAAGCGGATCAATCATGTCTGGGAGGAATCTAGGTCTATCTCGTTGGTCAGGCAATACGACGTAGAATAAACTTGCTTCTGACTGCAACCGATTGGAGCGAATAAGAAAAATAATGCTCCCGCATCGAATGCGGGAGCCGAATTGACCTACTCAGGATGATTTGGCGAAACAGACGTTTTCCGAGCCGCTGATGGGCCGGACCGGCCTACCGGCCAAAGGCCAGCACGTGCAGGCCGAGCCGCTGCCGCACGATCCAGAACAGCAGCACCGTTTCGAAGGTTAGCGAGATCGAGGTGGCCGCCGCGGCGCCATGGCCGCCGAAGCGCGGCACCAGCGCGATGCACAGGATGACGTTCATGACGAATGCCAGCGCGTAGGCGAGTGCACAGATCTTCTGGTGGCCGAGCATGTTGAGCAGGCGCTCGACCGGGCCGATCGCCGCGCGCACGACGAGGCCGATCGCGGCCACGAACATGATGTCGTAGCCGATAACGAATTGCGGCCCGAACAGCCAGAGCAGCGGCTTGCCGATCGCGAGCAGTGCGATCGTCGCGGCCAGCGACGGCCAGAACGTCCAGGCGATGGCGTGCGCAACGTAGGCCGACAGGCGTGCCTTGTCGCCGAGCGCGTTGTATTCGGCGAAGCGATGCGCCGTCGTTGCCGACATCGCGTAGTGAATGAACGAGACCAGCGCCAGCGTCTTGACGACGGCGAAATAGACGCCGACCTCGTCAGACGGGCGGAATTGCTGCAGCACCAGCACGTCGGTGTAGGACAGCAGCAAATAGAAGCTCTCGACCAGCAGGATCGGCAGCGAAACCGCAAGCCAGCCGCGGATGTCGTAGGCCTTGGGGCCGGCCTCGATGTGACCCGACAGCTTGTGGTTCAGCACCACCATCTGTCCGGCCATCGCGATCCATACTGCGCCCGCGCTTGCGACCATCGCGGCGGTGGCGCCGAGATGAAAGCCGAGCACGAAGGCGGCGGCGGTGATGCCGATAATCAGCGCCTGGCGTATCACGAATTGCGGCATCAGGCCGAGCTGCATCCAGTCATGCGAGCGCGCGATGCCGTCCTGGGTGTTGGCGACGACGAAAGCGGGTAGCGTCATGCAGCCGATATAGAGCGGCAGTTCGGCCGCCGGATCGATCCACGGCGACAGCAGCTTGACGATACCGGCAAGCGCCAGCGAGACCAGCGCCGAGACGATGAAGGTCAGCCAGCGGCTGCCCGAAAGGAAGCCGCGCAGCAGCGCATGCTCGCCGCTGGTGCGGTATTCCGGAATGATCTTTTGCGCTGACGCCGAGATGCCAAAGTCCATCATGCTGCCGAGCAGCAGCACCCAAGTCCAGACATAGACGTAGATGCCGTAATCGGAGGTCCCCATCCAGCGTGCGAGCAGGATCTGGGAGAGGTAGGCCATGCCGGCGCTGATCACGCGGATGATGAAGATGGTGCCGGCGAGCCGCCGGGTCAGCGAAGCCTCGCTCGTGCCGCCGCCACCGCCAGCCAGTTTCGCGCGCAGCCGTGCGATCAGGCTGACAGGCCCTGTCGTTGCGCCTTGTGCGTCCATCACGGCCACGTCGAAGCCCCTTAACGTGCCGCATGCTGCGGCAGGGTCTGGCGTAGCAACCATTCGTTAAGAAACGGTTGGGTGGAGCGGGGTCCACCCCGAGGGTCGTCCTGGCGAAAGCCAGGACCCATTACCCCAGGGAGAAGTGTGGCGAAGACTCGTGGTCGCCAACTCGTACCATAACCACATCCTGTGGTTATGGGTGCTGGATCGGCGCTCGCTACTGGACAACGCTGCGCGTTGCCAGGCGCTCTCTTGTCCAGGACGACTAGTCCAGATTCGTATTGAACTCGTACGACTTCTCCGCACCGACCAGCGTGAACTTCAACGCTGCACCGTCGGGCTTGGCGCCGGGCGGTAGTCCTTCGAGGTCGAAGGCGAAGCGCTTGACGCCTGTGGGGCTGTCTTTCAGCGGCTCCGGGATCGGCAGCGCCCAGTCGGGCGTCGGGCCCTCCACGAACAGATTGACGTTGCGCGCATCGGGCGTGACGACGTCGACCACGACCTTGTTCGCGCCCTCGCGCTTGACGTCGCGGATGGTCAGCGGATTGGGATCGCCGATATTGGCGGGCTTCGGCACGGTGTCGAGTGCGGCGAACAGGGCCGCATCTTCGGTCGAGGCGACGCTGTTGAAGCCGAGCTCGGCCTTGGCCTCGACGGGAATGCAGAGCTTTTCACAGACCGCATAGTTGATCTCGGCACGCAGCGTCACCGGCTTGTCGGCGGCCTTGGCGACGATGCGCAAGGGCAGCACGATCAGGTCGTGATAGCCGATCGAATGGCCGCCGGCACCGTCATCGAATTTCAACGGTGCAGGCCAGAGCACGGTCACCGCCTCGACATTGTCGGACTTCGAAAAATCGAATCGCGGCGGAACGCCGGAATCGCCCGGCGAGCGCCAGTAGGTTTTCCAGCCGCGCTGGAGCTGGAACGCGATCCCGCCCAGCAAAACCGCGCCGCTGCGCGACCCCGCCAACAGTCGGACGGCGGAATGGCTGTCGCGCTGCCAGGGCGAGGCATCGTCGGCGTGGACGACGGCCGGGTGTGCCGACACGAACAGGGTTGCGGCGACGGCGATCGCGCGATGCTTGGGAACTAAGCTGAACATGGCACGTCTTTACAGGCTCACCCCAGCGCAAACCATTGAATTGCTTGTGAAGCAAGCCCCGGAAATCCGAGTTCGCAAGCCTTGATTTGACAGCCGCAAAACCCGACATCAGGATAGGAATGCAAACCGGAGTGCTTCACCATGGCTCCTGAAGGTAAAAGGACTGGCGACAGCACCCGAAAGGCCGGCCCCGCGGTCCCGGCGTCGGCCGGTTATCTCGACGGCCGGCTCCTGATCGCCATGCCCGTCATGGGCGACTCCCGCTTCGAACGGTCGGTGATCTATCTCTGCGCCCATTCCGCCGAAGGCGCGATGGGTATCATCGTCAACCATCCGGCCGGCAGCATTGATTTCCCGGAACTGCTCCAGCAGCTCGGCATCATCAAGAAGGGCGCGCAGATCAAGCTGCCGGAAAACGCCGAAAGCATGAAGGTGCTGCGCGGGGGCCCGGTCGATACCGGCCGTGGCTTCGTGCTGCATTCCAGCGACTTCTTCATCGAGAACGCCACGCTGCGGATCGACGACGGCGTCTGTCTCACGGCGACCGTGGATATCCTGAGAGCGATCGCCAACGGCTCCGGCCCCAAGCACGCCATCCTCGCGCTGGGCTATGCCGGCTGGGCGCCGGGGCAGCTCGAGACCGAGATCCAGAGCAATGGCTGGCTGCATTGCGACGCGGACGCCGATCTGATCTTTGGCGACGACGTCGACGAGAAGTACGGCCGCGCCTTGCGCAAAATCGGGATCGATCCCGGCATGCTGTCGAATGAGGCGGGGCACGCCTGACTTCGTCGTCCTGGCGAAAGCCAGGACCCATTACCCCAAGAGCAAATTGTTGCGGGGAGCTGGTGGCCAACAGTCTTCGTCGAACCACGGCCTGTGGTAATGGGTCCTGGGTCGCGCTTCGCTTGCCCAGGATGACAATCACTCCGCCGCCTGCTGCTGCACCGTCGGCTCGGTGCCGGCCACCGTGGCGCGGCGCATGTCGCGGGGTTGCGACTGGTCGTAGCGGCGGACGCGGTGCATGGTCTGGCGGTTGTCCCACATCACGAGGTCATGCAGCTTCCATTTGTGGACGTAGACGAACTCTGCTTGCGTCGCGTGCTCGTTGAGGTCGCGCAGCAGAAGCCGTCCTTCCGGCATGGTCATGCCGACGACCCTGCCCGCATGCGATGAGAGATACAGCGACTTGCGGCGATGGACGGGGTGCGTGCGCACCAGCCGCTGCAGCACCGGCTTGAACATCGCCTTCTCGTCGTCGGTATATTCGGTGAAGCCTAGCGAGCCGCGCGAATACATCAGCGAGTGCTCGCAGATCAGGTCGTCGATCTCCGCTTTGGTTTCGTCGTCTAGCGCATCGTAGGCCGCGCGCATGTCGGCGAATTCGGTGTTGCCACCCTTCGGGTTCACCACCCGCGCCGACAGCAGCGAGAACTTTGCCGGGATCGGCCGGAACGAGCTGTCGGAGTGCCAGAGGCAGTTGCCGAGATTGAACAGATTGGCGCGGCTGTCCCTTGCGAGCGGCTTGCCGTCCTTGCCGAGATTGGAGACGTCGTTCAGGCCCGAGCTGAGGCGGTACTCATCGGCTTTGGTGATGTTGCCGCCGCGCGCATCTTCGCGCTGACCGAAATTGAGCGCAAAGGCCATCTGCTGCTCGTCGGTGATGTCCTGGTCGTGAAAGACAAGCACCGCGTACTTGTCCATGGCCGCCTCGACCTCGCGCGCCTCGTCCTTTGTGAGCGGCTGGCGCAGATCGAGGCCGGACACCTCACCGACAAAATGTTTCTGAAGCTGCCGGATGGCAATCGTCATGGCATCTCTCCCGCACCTGCGAGCGGTTCTCCGCTCCGTTTGCGGAAAAAGCTACTCCCGCACCCGACGATGTCAACGCTTCCGCGGCATACCTCTTACGCGTTCCGTGCCATTAACCCGCCGTCGACCGGAATGACCGCGCCGGTCAGGAACGATGCCGCCGGCAGACACAGGCTCAGCGTGATATGCGCGACCTCCTCGGGATCGCCGTAGCGGCCGAGTGCGGTGCGGCGCTTGGCGTAAATGGTCTTATGTTCTTCCGAGATGCGATCGGTGATGGCGGTGCGGATCGGGCCGGGGCAGATGCAGTTCACCGTAATACCTTCGCGGCCGAGCTCGACGGCGAGTGAGCGCGTCAGGCTTGCGACGCCGCCCTTGGCAGCCGAGTAGGCGCTGTGCGTCGCGGTGGCGCCGAGCGCTTCGGTCGAGGCGATGTTGACGATGCGCGGGCTCCTTGATTTGCGCAGGTAAGGCAGCGCCGCGCGGATGATGCGCGGATGTGCCGTCAGCATCACCGCGATGCCTTTTGCCCAGGCGTCTTCGTATCCGGGATCGTCGATCGGAACGCGCACGGAAATTCCGGCATTGTTGACGACGGCATCGAGCCCGCCGAATTGCGCTGCGACCGCATCGACCACACGCGTAATCTCGTTGGGGTCGGAGACATCAAGTTTCCATGCCTTTGCCTTGCCGCCGCTAGCCGCGATCTCTCTTGCAACGGCTTCCGCACCCGCGCCATCGTAGTCGGTGACCGCGACATTCGCGCCCTCTGCGGCAAAGACGCGCGCGGTTGCGCGTCCCATTCCGCTGGCGGCGCCGGTGACGAGAACGGTCAGTCCCTTCACGGACCGGCTGAGCTCTTTGAACTCGGACATGCTGCTTCCCTGGTCGTTGTTTGTTTCTTGTTATGAGATTGACAAGGCTGGCACTGATCCGCACACAGGTCAAACAAACCAAAAAGAAGCGGAGGATCACGCGATGAACGAGCTCGATTTCAGCGGCAAGCAGGTGCTGGTGGTCGGCGGATCCAGCGGTATCGGCAACGGCATCGCGCAAGCCTTTCGCATCAGGGGCGCGCAGGTGGCGGTCTGCGGCACGCGCGCCAATGCCAAGGATTATTCGTCGGAAGACGGTTCCGATCTCACAGGGCTCACATATGCGCAGCTCGATGTCAGCAATGCCAATGCAATCGAAGCGTTCAAGCCGTCCTTCGATCGGCTGGATGTGCTGGTCCTCGCGCAGGGCGCGGTGATCTATCGCCGCGGCGAATTCGAGATGGCGGGATTTCGCAAGGTCGTCGAGGTCAATCTGATGAGCCTGATGGCGTGTGCCACGCGCTTTCATTCCATGTTGCGGGATTCCAAGGGTTCGCTGATCATGGTGTCGTCGACGGCGGCCTATCATTCCACCATGGGCAACCCGGCCTACAACGCATCCAAGACCGGCGCGGTCGGTCTGACGCGAACGCTTGGCGAGGCCTGGGCGGAGGACAAGATCCGCGTCAACGGCATCGCGCCGGGTCTCGTCGACACCAAGATGACGAAGGTGACGACGGCAAATCCCAAACGGCTCGAAGGGGCGCTGTCGCGTATTCCGCTGCGGCGATTGGGCACGCCGGCCGACATGGCGGGCGCTGCGCTGTTCCTGGCCTCGCCGTTGTCGTCCTACATCATCGGCCAGACCCTCGTGGTCGATGGCGGGCTGATTCTCTAGGCAAGTTGGAACTGCGACGCGCCTGATCGGTTACTCCGGCTGACCCCCGAGGGAGAGAGCCAGCATGGACAAGGATCGGATCGTCGGATCAGCCAAGGAGTTTGCCGGGCGCGTAGAAGGCGCTGTCGGCGATGTCGCAGGAGATGCAAAGACGCAGGCCTCCGGCCGCGCACGTGAAGCCGCAGGCTCCGTGCAGAATTTGTACGGCCAGGCGAAGGATGCCGTGAGCGAGGCCGGTGAAACCGCCGCCGCTTATGCCAAGGATGCCTATGAGTCAGGTGGCGAGACGCTGCGCGATGGCTCGCAGGCGTTGGTGAAGCGGGTGCACGACAATCCGCTCGGCGCGCTCATGGTCGCAGGCGGTATTGGCTTTACGCTGGCACTGCTGATGTCGCGGCCGGCGCGCCGTCCGCCGCCGCGCTGGCGC
>NZ_PPPT01000055.1 GCF_006483445.1 Bradyrhizobium guangdongense
TCGGCCGCAACGGCTCCGGCAAGACCTCGCTGCTGCGGCTGATCGCGGGGCTGCTGGTGCCGGCCGGCGGCACGATTGCGCTTGATGGTGGCGATGCCGAGCTGACGATTCCCGAGCAGTGCCACTATCTCGGCCACCGCGACGCGCTGAAGCCGGCGCTCAGCGTGGCCGAAAACCTGTCGTTCTGGGCCGATTTCCTCGGCGGGGAGCGCGGTGACGCCGGTAAGAGCCTCGCAACCGTCGGCCTCGACCATGCCACCCATCTGCCGGCCGCGTTTCTCTCCGCCGGCCAGCGCCGCCGGCTGTCGCTGGCCCGCCTGCTCACGATCCGCCGCCCAATCTGGCTGCTGGACGAGCCGACCACGGCGCTGGATACGGCCGGCCAGGACATGTTTTGCGGCCTGATGCGGGAGCATTTGGGGCGCGGCGGGCTGATCGTGGCAGCAACCCATGCGCCGCTCGGGATCGACGCGCGGGAGCTGCGGATCGGAGGCGCGGCATGAGGACCAGCTACCCTCAGCTTTTCAACGGCCCGCAGCGGGCGCGAGGCCCGGCATGACCGCCCTCGCCGCACTGATTCGCCGGGACATCAAGATCGCGCTCCGGGTCGGCGGCGGGGCGCTGATCGGGGTGCTGTTCTTCCTGACGGTCGTGGTCCTGATGCCGTTTGCGGTGGGACCGGACCTGGCGCTGCTGTCCCGGCTGGGACCGGCGATCCTCTGGCTCGGGGCGCTGCTCGCGAGCCTGCTCACGCTCGACCGTCTGTTCATGGCCGACCATGACGACGGCTCGCTCGACCTCATCACGATGAGCCGGACGCCGCTGGAACTGTCCTGCGCGGCGAAGGCGCTGGCGCACTGGATCGCGAGCGGTCTGCCGCTGATTGTCGCAACCCCCGTGCTCGGGCTGCTGCTCAACCTGGACGCGGTCGCAACCGGCGCCGTGGCGCTGACGCTGCTGGCGGGCACGCCGGCGCTGACCTTCACCGGCATGATCGGCGCGGCGCTGGCGGTGACGTTGCATCGGGGCGGGCTGCTGATGGCGGTGCTGGTGCTGCCGCTGTCGATTCCCGTGCTGATTTTCGGAGTTGCGGCCTCGCAGGCCGTGATCGTCGGTCCCATGACCTTCGGGGCGCCATTCTCGATCCTTTGCGCGCTGTCGCTGGTCAGTCTCGTGGTCGGACCGTTCGCGGCTGCCGCGAGCCTCCGTCATGGGTTGGACTGACCTTGACCCCGATCAACTTTCGACAACTTCTTTTGTGCTGATTGCCTCCCGTGACCCCCGCGATTATCAGGATGCCATGACGCTGATCGACCTCGCCAATCCCACGCGGTTCCTCGCGCTGACAGCGCGGCTGCTGCCGTGGCTTGCGGCTGCGACCGTCATCCTGCTCGCGGTCGGGCTCTACCAGACCTCGCTCGCGCCCGACGATTATCAGCAGGGCGCGACGGTGAAGATCATGTTCATCCATGTGCCGAATGCCTGGCTGTCGATGTTCGTCTGGGGCGTGATGAGCATCGCCTCGCTCGGCACGCTGGTATGGCGGCATCCGCTCGCTGACGTCGCGGCGAAGGCCGCAGCCCCGATCGGGGCGGCCTTCACCTTCCTCGCGCTGCTCACGGGATCGCTGTGGGGCCGGCCGATGTGGGGCACCTATTGGGAATGGGATGCGCGGCTCACCTCCGTGCTGATCCTGTTTTTGATGTATCTCGGCCTGATGGCGCTGTGGCGTGCGGTCGACGATCCCTCGCGTGCGGCGCGCGCGGCTGCCGTGCTGACGCTGGTCGGCGCGATCAATCTGCCGATCATCAAGTTCTCGGTGGACTGGTGGAACACGCTGCATCAGCCGGCCTCCGTGATGCGCATGGGCGGCTCGACGCTCGACAAGTCGTTCTTGATTCCGCTTCTCGTGATGGCTGTCGCATTCACGCTGCTGTTCCTCACGCTGCATCTGGCGGCGATGCGCAACGAGATTTTGCGCCGCCGCGTCCGCTCCCTGCAGATGATGCAGGCAAGTCAACGGGCGGCGTAATCATGTCACTTGGTCCCTACGCCTCCTTCATCGTCACGTCGTATCTCGCCGTCGCGCTCGTGGTGATCATCCTGATCGTCTGGGTCATCATCGACTATCGCAGCCAGACGCAGCGCCTGCGCGCGCTGGAAGAAAGCGGCATCACCAGGCGCTCCGGCCGCAGTGCGACGGATATGAGATGAGCGAACCGTCGACCACAACGGCATCGCCGCCGCGCCGCACCTTTCTGGTGGCGTTGCCGCTGATCGCATTCCTTGGGCTTGCCGCGCTGTTCTGGTTTCGCCTCGGCAGCGGCGATCCCTCCAAAATTCCGTCAGCGCTGATCGGTCGGCCTGCGCCGCAAACTGTGCTGCCACAGCTCGAAGGCCTTCAGGCCGATGGCGCGCAGGTTCCCGGGCTCGATCCCGCAGGATTCAAGGGCAAGGTGAGCCTCGTCAATGTCTGGGCGTCGTGGTGCGTACCCTGTCACGACGAAGCGCCGCTGCTCACCGAGCTTGCGAAGGACAAACGCTTCCAGCTCGTCGGCATCAACTATAAGGACGCCGCCGACAATGCGCGTCGCTTCCTCGGGCGCTACGGCAATCCCTTCGGCAGCGTCGGCGTCGACCCCAACGGCCGCGCCTCGATCGAATGGGGGGTCTATGGCGTGCCGGAGACGTTTGTCGTCGGGCGCGAGGGCACCATCGTCTACAAGCTTGTCGGCCCGATCACGCCCAGCAATCTTCAGACGGTGTTGATGCCGGAGCTGGAGAAGGCGTTGAAATGACGACAGTCATTCCGGGGCGATGCGATAGCATCGAACCCGGAATGACTGTGGAAAGACCTACCCCTTCCTCACATCCCCCGCTTCCGCTTCGCTCGTCTCCAGCGACACGGGCGCGAGATGATAGCGCTTGGTCAGCGGCATCTGCGCAATCGCAAAGATCATCGTCAGCGGCGTCACGCCAAAGACCTTGAAGTTGACCCAAAAGTCCGTGGTCTGGGTACGCCAGATGATCTCGTTCAAAATCGCCATGGCGAAGAAGAACAGCGCCCAGCGCAGCGTCAGGATGCGCCAGCCCTGCGAGGTCAGGTTGAAGACCTGGTCGAACATGACGGCAATGAAGGAGCGGCCGAACAGCAGCCCGCCGCCGAGGATCGCCGCGAACAGGCCGTAGATGATGGTCGGCTTGACCTTGATGAAGGTCTCGTCGTGCAGCACCAACGTCAAGGTGCCGAAGACAAGCACGATCACGCCCGTCACGATCGCCATGATCGGGATGTGCCGCGTCACCACATAGGACGCGACCATCGCAATGACGATCGCGACCATGAAGGCGCCGGTCGCGGCGAACAGGTTGAACTTCGCATTCACGAAGAAGAACACGAGCAGAGGGCCGAGCTCGGTCGCGAGCTTGAACAGCGGATGCGGCTGGGTCTTGTCCATCAGCTCTCGGTCCCTAGCTTTCGATTCCGGCAATGGCGCGGGCGAAGTCGCGCGCGGTGAACGGCGCGAGATCGTCGACACCTTCGCCGACGCCGATGAAATGCACCGGCAGTTTGAACTTTTCGGCGAGCGCCACCAGAATGCCGCCGCGCGCGGTGCCGTCGAGTTTTGTCATCACGAGGCCGGTAACGCCTGCGGTGCGATGAAAAGCCTCGACCTGCGACAGCGCATTCTGGCCGACGGTCGCGTCAAGCACCAGCAGCACGGCATGCGGCGCAGTGTCGTCCACCTTGCGGATCACGCGCACGACCTTTTCGAGCTCGTTCATCAGCTCGGCCTTGTTCTGGAGGCGGCCGGCGGTGTCGATCAGGAGCACGTCGGTCTTCTGCTCGGTCGCCGCCGTCAGCGCATTGAAGGCGAGGCTTGCGGAATCAGAGCCCTGCGCGGCCGCGATCACCGGTGTCTTGGTCCGCTCGCCCCACACCTTGAGCTGCTCAATGGCCGCTGCGCGAAACGTGTCGCCAGCGGCGAGCATGACCTTGCAGCCTTCGGACGCGAATTTCTGCGAGAGTTTTCCGATCGTCGTGGTCTTGCCGGAGCCGTTGACGCCGACCACGAGGATGACGAAGGGCTTCTTGCCCGCATCGATCACCAGCGGCTTGGCAACCGGCGACAGCACCTTCTCGACTTCGGTCGCGACGACGTCCTTCACCTCGTCGGCCGAGATCGCCTTGTCGTAGCGGCCGGTGCCGACGGCGTCCGCGATGCGGACTGCCACTTCGGTGCCGAGATCGGCGCGCAGCAGGACGTCCTCGATGTCGTCGAGCATGGCGCGGTCGAGCTTGCGCTTGGTGACGAGGTCGGCGACCGCCGTGCCGAGCGACGATGACGTGCGCTTCAGCCCGTTGGAGAGGCGGCGCCACCAGCTCAGTTTGGTTGTGTCGGAGGTGGTATCGTTCATGGGGGCGTGTTAGCCGTTCCCGCCCGTAAACGAAAGTCTTGCAATTGCTCGATGTTCCCGAATTGACCGCTGACGAGATCCTGGCGCGCGTGCTCCATCGCGACGGATTGATGCTGGTCATCGACAAGCCGGCCGGGCTGCCCGTGCATCGCGGCCCCAAGGGCGGCGCCAATCTGGAGGCGTCGTTCGACGCGCTGCGCTTCGGCCTGCCGCGGCCGCCGGTTCTGGCCCACCGGCTGGACAAGGACACATCCGGCTGCCTCGTGCTCGGCCGCCATCGCAAGGCGACCGCCTCGCTCGGCCTGCTGTTCAAGCACGGCAAGATCGGCAAGACCTACTGGACCGTGGTCGAGGGCGGACCTGCCGAGAACGAAGGCACCATCGACCTGCCGCTGGGACGGCTCAATGCCGAGCGCGGCTGGTGGCAGAAGCCCGATCCTGAGGGGCAGAAGGCGATCACCAACTGGAAGGTCATGGGCCGGGGCGAGGGCCTGACCTGGCTCGCGATGGAACCGGTGACCGGCCGTACCCATCAATTGCGGGTGCATTCGGCCGCCCAGGGCTGGCCGATCCTTGGCGACAATATCTATGGCAACGGCCCACGCTTCGGCGAGCCGCGGCTACATCTGCATTCCCGCGAGATCGTGGTGCCGATTTCCCGGAACAAGGAGCCGATCCGCGTGGTGGCGCCTGCGCCGCCGCACATGCAGGAACGGCTCAAAGCCTGCGGCTGGAACGGCGAGTAGCGGCGCACCGCTCCCGCGCTGCGCGCCATATGCTTAACGGTCCGTTCAGCGGTTATCTCTAAAGATATCCATTGCTTAGAAAAGCATCCGGATCCCGCTCAGGACGAGCAACGCGCCATGTCACAGGCCCAGCAATCGATCATCGACGAGGTCGACGCGGCCATTCGTCTCGGTTCGCCCGAGAAGCGCCTGGAAACCGCGCAGCGCGTCACCGACCTCTTTTTGTCATCGGCCGGCAGCTTCAACGACGAGCAGATCGCGCTGTTCGACGACGTGCTCGAGCGTCTCATCAAGACCATCGAGCTGCGCGCCATCGCCGACATGGGCGCGCGGGTCGCACTCGCCGAGATCAGCACCCAACTTGCGCCGATCGCGCAGGCGCCGCCCACCGTCATCCGCCGCCTTGCGCATCATGACGAGATCAGGATCGCCGGCCCCGTTCTGCAGGAATCGCCGCGCCTCGGCGAGGACGAGCTGATCGAGATCGCCACGACCAAGAGCGAGCAGCATCTGCTCGCGATCGCCGGTCGCTGGTGGTTGAAGGAAGTGGTGACGGAGGCTCTCCTGGCGCGCCGCTACCCAAGCGTCAGCCGCAAGATCGCCGCCAATCCCGGCGCACGATTCTCGCTCAAGGGGTTCGCAACCATCGTCGGCCAAGCCGAGAGCGATCCCGAATTGACGGTCCAGGTCGGCGTGCGCATCGACCTGCCCCCGGACTTTCGCCGGCAGTTGCTGCGCTCGGCGACCGACAGCGTCCGCCAGCGCCTGCTGTTGCGCGCGCCGCCGCATCTGTTCGAGGAAATCCAGAACGCGATTGCGTCAGTTGCCGCAGGCACCGACCGCGAGATGTCCGGCATCCGCGACTTCGTCGGCGCCAAGCGCGCCGTCGACAAGCTCAAGGAAGCCGGCCAGCTCTCCGAGATGACGCTGCGCGGATTTGCCGTGAACCGGCGCTATGAAGAAGCCGTGGCGGCGTTGGCGGCGCTGGCAGGCACCACGGTCGAAGTCATTCGCCCGCTGATGCAGAGCCTGCGCGACGACGGCCTGCTGGTGCCCTGCCGTGCGGCGCAGTTGAGCTGGGAAACCACCAGCGCCGTGCTGGAATGCCGCTACGCCACCGGCTCGATGAAGCCTGCCGACCTCGCAAAGGCGCAAAACCATTTTGCCAGGATGACGCCCGAGAATGCGAAGCGCACGCTGCGGTTCTGGCAGGTGCGGGCGTCTTAGGAAACTGTCGTCCCGGCACCCAAGGTCGAAAACAACCCCATGCACAGTAGAAAATCGGCGGGATGGACGACTGCGGATTTTACGAAATAGTCCTTGACCCGTCGGGCAAATCAGGTGTATATTGTTATCATCGCAAGGTTTGGGTCCGCCGTGACGACGTGATGAGTCCAGTTTGCGATCAACTGCAGCGGCCGGGCTGCTACACCGTAAGCCGCGCGCCGTCACTCCCGACGATCCTCAGCGGCACCACACTGCTCACGCACTCACCCGCGATCGCCACCGGCAGATAATGCTCCGTGCGCCCTTGGCTGTCGCTTTCGATCAGCACGTTGCGCATCGCGCCCACTTCAGCCCGCAGCCGCTTCTGCAACGCCGCTTCGCCCGCGGCACGCAGTCGCTTCGCGCGCTCCTTGATCACGGCGCCCGCGACTTGCGGCATCCGCGCGGCCGGCGTGCCCGGGCGCGGCGAGTAGGGGAAAACGTGGAGGAAGGTGAGGCCGCATTCCCCAACGAGATCGAGCGAACGCGCAAACATCTCCTCCGTCTCGGTCGGAAAGCCGGCGATGATATCGGCACCGAGCACGATGTCCGGCCGCAGCCGCCGCACCTGCGCGCAGAAATCGATCGCGTCATCGCGCAAATGCCGCCGTTTCATGCGCTTCAAGATCATGTCGTCGCCCGACTGCAGCGACAGATGCAGATGCGGCATCAGCCGCGCATCGTCGGCGATGGCGTCGAGCAGATCGGCATCGGCCTCAATGGAATCGATCGAGGAGATGCGCAGGCGCTTCAATTCCGGCACATGCCGCAGGATCTGCTTGGTCAGCGCACCGAGCTTCGGCGCGCCCGGAAGATCGGCGCCGTAGCTGGTGAGATCGACGCCGGTCAGCACGATCTCGGCATGGCCGCGCTCGACGAGCGCGCGCACCTGCTCCACGACCGCACCCATCGGCACGGAGCGCGAATTGCCGCGGCCGTAGGGAATGATGCAGAAGGTGCAGCGATGGTCGCAGCCGTTCTGCACCTGCACGAAGACGCGCGGCAGGCCGCTCGCAAAACCGTCGAGGAGATGCGGCGCCATTTCCTTCACGGCCATGATGTCGCTGACCGCGATCTTCTCGCCTGCGTCGACATCAAAGGCATCGCGGGCCTCGCGCCACGCTGACGCGCGCATCTTGTCGTCATTGCCGACGACGCGATCGACCTCTTCCATGTCGGCGAACATGCGACTTTGCGTCTGCGCCGCGCAGCCGGTGACGACGATGCGCGAATTCGGCCGCTCGCGCTTCAATTTGCGGATCGACTGCCGCGCCTGCGCCACCGCCTCGTTGGTGACGGCGCAACTATTGATCACGATGGTATCGGAAAGACCCGCGCCTTCCGCCTCGCGGCGGATCACCTCGGCCTCGAAAGCGTTGAGGCGGCAACCGAAGGTGACGATGTCGACGGCCATCAGGCCACCGGCGCGAACAGCGCCGGATCGAAATTGCCCTCGTACTCGAACGTCGCCGTACCCGTCATCAGCACGTGATCGTCGCGCTCCCGCCATTCGATGCCGAGCTTGCCGCCCGGCAGCGTGATCTCGACATTGCGGTTGGCGCGCTTCAGCCGCGCGGCCGCCACGGCCGTGGCGCAGGCCGCCGAGCCGCAGGCGCGGGTCAGGCCGGCGCCGCGCTCCCAGGTGCGGATCGTGATGTGATCGCGATCGACGATATGGGCGAGCGTGATGTTGGCGCGGTCCGGGAAGACCGGATGATTTTCCAGGAGCGGTCCGATGCGCCCGAGATCATAGGCATTGACGTCGTCGACCCAGAAGATCGCGTGCGGGTTGCCCATGTTCACGGCCGAAGGCGAATGCAGGATCGGATTGTCGATCGGCCCGATCTGCAATTCGATGTAGCGGGTGTCGCGAAACTCTTCCGCCAGCGGAATGTCCTGCCAGCCGAACTTCGGCGCGCCCATGTCGACCGTATAGAGGTCGGGCGCCGGACCCTGCCAGCAATTGAGCAGGCCGGCCGCGGTCTCGAAAGTCGCGGTGGTCTGGCCGGTCTTCTCGAAGATGCGCCGCACCACGCAGCGCATGCCGTTGCCGCAGGCGCCGGCCTCCGAGCCGTCATTGTTGTAGATGCGGATGAAGGCCTCGGTGCCGTCGAGCCGCGGCTTCTGCAGCACCATGAGCTGGTCATAGGGCACGCCCCCTTGGGGGGATGCGACAGCGCGGGCGTCGTCCGACGTGACCGGGTTCTTGGAATCGCGCATGTCGACGACCACGATCTCGTTGCCGATACCGTTCATCTTGGCAAATGCGTGATTGGCCAGCGCGCTCATGAAATATCCTGAATTTCGCCTGTCTTATATGGCGATCATTGGCGGCTTGACCAGTGATTTGGCGCACCCGCCTATGACGCACCTGTCATGGGACGAATTCGGCGGACGCGTGTTAGAACGGCGGCGTTTCGCGCGCACCGGGACGCGCCCTGGATGGGTTTGCACTTTGACTTTGGGACTTTGACTTTGGACTTCTGCTTTGGGACCGGCCTTGGAGACATGAGAATGAACCGCCCCTTCATCTTCCGCCTCGCTTTGGCCGCGCTGATCCCGGCAGCGGCCGTTTCGCTGAGCAATTTTAGCGCTTTGGCGCAGTCAGCCAGTCCAAATCCGAGTTCAAACCCGGCGCCTGCGGCCTCGGCGAGCCCTTCGCCGGCGCCATCGGCGTCTCCGGCTCCGGCGGCGAGTGCATCCCCCGCCGCTTCGCCCTCGCCTGCCGCCAGCGCAGCGCCCGCGACCACCCCGGCTCCGGCAGCAAGTAGCGCTCCCGCGGCAAGCCCAAGTCCGGCAACAAGCCCGACCCCGGCGGCCAGCGCCTCTCCCTCGCCCAGCCCGGCCACGCCGCCCGCGGCCAGCCCGGCGCCGTCAGACGTTCCCGTCAAGACCGCCGATCCCTTTGGCGAGGAGTTCTCGCTGGAGCCGAAGAAGGTCGTGATGGTGAAGGGCACCGCGAACTGGGACTCGGCCTTCGACACCCTGATCGACGCCTTCAAGGCGCTGAACGGCCTGCTCACCAAGCAGGGCATCAAGGCGGCCGGCAACATGATGATCGTCTACACCTCGACCGACGACACCGGCTTCACCTTCCTCGCCGAGATTCCGGTCGAGCAGGACCCGAAGAATCTCGCCAAGGACATGAGCGTCGGCAAATCGCCTGAAGGCAAGGCGCTGAAGTTCGTCCACCGCGGCTCCTACGACAACATGGACAACACCTATGAGGCGATCACCAATCACCTCGACGACAAGAAGCTCGAGGCCAAGGACACGTTCATCGAGGAGTACCTCACCGATCCCCTGAAGACGGCCGAGGACAAGCTCGTGATCAACGTCTACGTGCCACTGAAGTGAAAATGATGAAGAGCCCCGTCACCCTCGCCGCCATCTTCGCCGTCGCACTCGCGGCAACGCCCGTATTTGCCGATGATTTTCCATCCGCGATTTCGGTCAGCGGCGAAGCCACCATCTCCGCCGCGCCCGATCTCGCCCATATCGATGCCGGCGTTGCCAATGACGCCAAGACCGCGAAGGAGGCATCCGACGCCAACAATGCGGCGATGGGCAAGGTGCTGCTGGCGCTGAAAGGCGCAGGCATCGACGAGAAGGACTACCAGACCTCGCGGCTGTCGCTGCAGCCAATGTATGCCACCTCGTCCAAGGTCTCGGAGTCGCAGCGCGGCATCGTCAGTTTTCGCGCCAGCAATCGCGTCACGGTGAGGATCCGCGACGTGACCAAGGTCGCCAGCGTGATCGACACGCTGGTCACTGCGGGTGCCAACGATGTCGGCAACATCTCCTTCGAAGTGACGCAGGCCTCAAAACTGCTCGACGGTGCGCGCGAACAGGCGCTTGCGGACGCGCGACGCAAGGCGGAGATTTATGCAAAGGCCGCCGGCGTCACGCTGGGTGCGCCGCTCGCGATCACGGAAGGCGGCGGAGCGGTGCCGATGTTCAAGGCCCGGATGGCGCCCGCGCCTATGGCTGCTGCCGCGCCTGTGCCGATCTCTCCCGGCGAAGAAACGCTGTCGGTGAGCGTGAGTGTGAGCTGGGCGATCAAGGCCAAAGAGCAATAGGTCTCGTGTCCCGGACGCGCAGCGGCACGCAGTGACGCTGCGCCGAGCCGGGACCCAGAAAGCAACACGGCACAATGCGGCGACATGGGCCCCGGCTCAGCAGCGCACCACTGCGTGCTGCGCCGCGTCCGGGGCACGAGCGGTGTGCGTGGATGGAGCTAAATCTCCACCACCTGCCCCGGCTTCAGCGCAACGAACCGCTCCGGCGGAACGTCGGCCGCTTTCAGCGCCTCCGCCAACGCCTGCACCGGTGCGTCAATCGCTTCATCCGTGAGCTGGAACGTGCCATGATGATGTGCGAGCGCGTCCTGCGCGCCGCAGTCCGCCAGCGCCTTCACGGCGTCTTCCGGATTCATGTGCTGGTCGCGCATGAACCAGCGCGGCTCATAGGCGCCGATCGGCAGGATCGCGAGCCGCAGCGGGCCGTGCGTCTCGGCGACACGGCGAAAATGCTTGCCTTCGCCGTAGCCGGAATCGCAGACGATGTAGAGCTTGCCCGCCGGCGTCTCCAGCACAAAACTCGCCCACAGCGCCTTGTTGCGATCGAACAGGCCGCGCGCCGACCAGTGCCGCGTCGCCACCAGCGTGACGGCAAGGCCGTTGCCGAGCTCGATGCGGTCATGCCAGTCGAACGCCTCGGCTTTGATCGCAGAATCCGACTCGCGCATGGTGATGTCGTTGCCGAGCGGCGTGATCACGCGCGGCGCGTGGGTCGCGGCGAGCTTCGACAGCGTCGCGATATCGAGATGATCGTAATGGCCGTGCGACACCAGCACGATGTCGATGTCGGGCAGCTTGTCGAAGGCGATGCCGGGATCGTTGCGCCGCCTGGGACCGGCAAAGCCGACCGGCGAGACCCGCTCCGACCAGACGGGATCGACGAGGATGTTGAGACCTGCGGCCTGGATCAGCCAGCTCGCGTGGCCGACATAGGCGAGGCGCACCTTGTCGCCCTCGACGCGCGGCGGCGGCGTATCGGCATGCGGGCTCGGCGCCCAGTCCGGCCAGGCCGCACGCTTGCGGCCGCTGCCGAACTGCCAGCGCAGGACCTCAGCCAGCGATTTCGGTGGCGCGCCGTCGGGATCGAAGAATTGCAGCCCGTCAAAATGGTCCGAGACGGGTCCGTCGTAGGTTTTCATGTAGGTCATCCAGAGGGACGGCGCACCGATGGCCCCGGCGAGGCCGGCAAATGATCCAAAGAAGCGGCGGCGGGTGATCGGCACGGCCGGGATTTCAGGGTGTGAGCGGACGGTATGACATCACCGCCTATATGGGCGGCGCCGGCCGAATTGGAACATGGGACAAGAACCGGAATATTTTCAGGCACTTGCCTTAACGGTCGGGCCTGCCGCACCTAACTTTCCTTGACTTTCGGGCCCCGGCGGCGTTTAAGGCGCGGACTTTCTCGGAAAGGCTTTCTTTTCGACCCGCCGACTGGCCCCGAGGCCAGAGGCCAACGCCCGACAGCGCTGTGCGCCCTCGGGCGCAAAGGTGTTTGGAAGATCGCGTTTCGCGCAGGGCTGACAAAGGACGACTTCATTGTTCGACAATCTGTCGGAAAAGCTTGGTGGCATCCTCGATCGTCTGACGGGGCGCGGTGCGCTGACCGAAAAGGACGTCGACGCCGCGATGCGCGAAGTGCGCCGCGCGCTGCTGGAAGCCGACGTCGCGTTGGAAGTGGTGCGCAGCTTCACCGACCGCGTCCGCGAGCAGGCGATCGGCGCCACCGTCGTCAAGTCGGTGACCCCCGGCCAGATGGTCGTCAAGATCGTCCATGACGAGCTCGTCAACACGCTCGGCTCGGACGGACAGACCATCGACGTCAACGCCGTGCCGCCGGTGCCGATCATGATGGTCGGTCTGCAGGGCTCCGGTAAGACCACCACCACCGCAAAGCTCGCCCGCCGCCTGGTCCAGCGCGACAAGCGCAAGGTGCTGATGGCCTCGCTCGACGTCTACCGTCCGGCGGCGATGGAGCAGTTGGCCGTGCTCGGCCGCGACCTCGACATTCCGACGCTCCCGATCGTTGCGGGACAGCAGCCGCCGCAGATTGCGAAGCGCGCGCTGGAAGCCGCCAAGCTCGGCGGCTACGACATCGTGCTGCTCGACACCGCCGGCCGCACCACGCTCGACGAAGAGATGATGGCGGAAGCCGCCGCGATCAAATCCGCCGCCAATCCGCATGAAGTGCTGCTGGTCGCGGACTCGCTCACCGGCCAGGATGCCGTCAACCTCGCCCGCGCCTTCGATCAGCGCGTGGGCCTCACCGGCATCGTGCTGACGCGTGTGGACGGTGACGGCCGCGGCGGCGCCGCGCTGTCGATGCGCGCTGTCACGGGCAAGCCGATCAAGCTGATCGGTACCGGCGAAAAGACCGACGCGCTGGAAGACTTCCACCCCTCACGTATTGCGGGGCGCATCCTCGGCATGGGCGACGTGGTGTCGCTGGTCGAGAAGGCCGCCGCCAATATCGATGCGGAGAAGGCCGCGCGTGTCGCCGAGCGCATGCGCAAGGGGCAGTTCGACCTCAACGACATGCGCGAGCAATTGCAGCAGATGGCGAGCATGGGCGGCATCGGCGGCCTGATGGGCATGATGCCCGGCATTGCCAAGATGAAGAACCAGATCGCGGCCGCCGGGATCGACGACAAGATCCTGAAGCGCCAGGTCGCGATCATCGATTCCATGACGCGCGACGAGCGGCGTCATCCCGATCTGCTCAAGGCCAGCCGCAAGAAGCGCATCGCCGCAGGTTCCGGCCAGAGCGTCGAGCACGTCAACAAGCTCCTGAAGATGCACCGGAACATGGCCGACGTGATGAAGGCCATGGGCTCGGGCAAGCGGGGCCCGCTCGCCGGCATCGCGCAGGCCATGGGCTTTGGCGGCGGCATGAAGATGCCTTCGCCCGAAGAGATGAAGGCGATGCAGGAGAAGATGCAAGGCGCGGGCGGCGGACAGGGCCTGCCCAGCCTGCCGAAGGATCTGCCGCCCGGTCTTCGCTCGGGCCTGCCGAATTTGCCGGGGCTTACGGGCCTCAGCGGCAAGCCGACCCTTCCGGGGCTCGGCGGTTTTCCCGGCAAGAAGAAATGAGGAATTCGTTGCACGGGATCGCATCGGTCTCGCGCGACGCGGAATACCAATCAACCGAACAAAACGTACTTTGAAGGAGAACTAAATGTCCGTCGTTATCCGCCTCGCCCGCGCAGGCACCAAGAAGCGTCCCGTTTATCACGTCGTCGTCGCCGACTCGCGCTTCCCCCGCGATGGCCGCTTCATCGAGCGTCTCGGCCATTTCAACCCGCTGCTGCCGAAGGACAACGAGACCCGCCTGAAGCTCGACATGGACAAGGTGAAGGCCTGGCTCGCCAAGGGCGCGCAGCCGTCCGACCGCGTGGCGCGTTTCCTCGACGCCGCCGGCGTCAAGAAGCGCGAAGCGCGCAACAACCCCGAGAAGGCCGTGCCGCGCAAGGAGCGCAAGGCGCAGGCCGAAGCCGCAGCCAAGGCTTAAGGCCAGCGCATGCCGGCGCTGGTCTGCGTCGCGCGGATCGGCGCCGCGCATGGTGTGCGCGGCGCGGTCAAACTGTGGACTTTTACGGAAGATCCCTTTGCCGTGCGTCGCTACGGTCCGCTGCTGTCCAAGGACGGCAGGCGCCAGTTCGAAATCGCTGAGGTGCGCGAGGCCAAGGATCATCTGGTCGCAACGTTCAAGGGTGTTGCGACCCGCGATGAGGCCGAGCGCCTCAACGGCATCGAGCTCTATGTCGCGCGCGAAAAGCTGCCTGCGACCGAAGCCGACGAATATTACCACACTGATCTGATTGGACTTGCCGCCGTCACCCCGGAAGGCGAGCCGCTCGGCCGTGTGCTCGCGATCCATAATTTCGGCGCCGGCGACATCATCGAGATCGCGCCGCCCAAGGGCACGTCGATGCTGTTGCCCTTCACCAATGCTGTGGTGCCGGAGGTCGACATTGCGGGCGGGCGCGTCGTGATCGCGCTGCCGCAGGAGATCGACGGCGAGGATCGGGATGACGATCCCTCCCCGGGTCGTCCCGGCCTAGTGCGCAAAGAGCGCACGGGGGGCCGGGACCCATAACCACAGGCCGTGGTTTTGGCTAAGCTGATTGCACCATCCATCGCAAAACGGGCTGCGGTGGTTATGGATCCCGGATCGGCGCGCTGCTCCGCGTGCTTGTCCGGGATGACGAGAGCTGAGAAACGATGACGAGTTCCTCACCCTGGCGCGCGACCGTGCTGACGCTGTTTCCGGAGATGTTTCCGGGGCCGCTCGGCGTGAGCCTGGCCGGCCGGGCGCTCGCGTCCGGGCTCTGGGAGCTTGAGGCGCGGGACATAAGGGCCTCCGCCACCGACCGCCACCGCAGCGTCGACGACACGCCGGCCGGGGGCGGGCCGGGCATGGTGCTACGGGCCGACGTGCTGGCCGCCGCAATTGACGCCGCCGAAATAGGCCCGGATCGGCCAAAATTGCTGATGAGCCCGCGGGGTCGGCCATTGACCCAGGCCCGCGTCGTGGAACTCGCGCAAGGACCCGGCCCCCTGATTGTCTGCGGCCGGTTCGAGGGCGTGGATCAGCGGGTGATCGACGGGCGGGGCCTCGAGGAGGTCTCAATCGGCGATTACGTGCTGTCCGGGGGTGAAATCGCAGCCCTCGCCCTGATCGACGCCTGCGTCCGGCTGTTGCCGGGGGTCATGGGCAAGGAGGCCTCCGGGACCGAGGAAAGCTTCTCGGACGGGCTCTTGGAGTACCCGCAATACACCCGTCCGCAGCTCTTTGAGGGGGTGGCGATCCCGGAGATCCTGACCTCCGGCGACCATGCCAAGGTCGCGGCCTGGCGGCGGGCTGAATCCGAGGCCCTGACGGCCGCCCGGCGGCCGGATTTGTGGGCGCAAATCCCGCGTCCTGTCCCAAAACGGCCCGCCCGCCAAAAAGAGCCAAAAAGCACGACAGACGGGTGACAAACGCTCCGGCTTGCCTTATACGAGCGCCAAATCCGCAATGGCTGGATAGACGAATTTCACGCAGCCCCCGTTTCGCAAGGCTGGGCGCGCCGATGGAGATTTACCCATGAACCTGATCAAGCAGCTCGAACAAGAGCAATTCGACAAGCTGTCCGCCGGCAAGGACATCCCGGATTTCGCGCCGGGCGACACCCTGATCGTCAACGTGAAGGTCGTCGAAGGCGACCGCACCCGCGTGCAGGCCTATGAGGGCGTCTGCATCGGCCGTTCCGGCGGTGGCCTCAACGAGAGCTTCACCGTGCGCAAGATCTCCTACGGCGAGGGCGTGGAACGCGTGTTCCCGGTGATGTCGCCGATGATCGACTCGATCAAGGTGGTGCGTCGCGGCAAGGTGCGTCGCGCCAAGCTCTATTATCTCCGCAACCTCCGCGGCAAGTCGGCGCGTATCGTCGAGAAGCAGGACCGCGCGGCCGCCGCCAACGAGTAAGCGCAGCTTACAGTCGGTTTCCGAAAAGCGCGGGTCGCGAAAGCCCCGCGCTTTTTTGTTGCGTGGCAGCTACGCGTCAAAGCCCTCGCGCTTCCAATTCTCCCTGCTATATATTCGTAGAATGGTTCCAGATCAGACCAGTATTGAGCCGATCAAGCGCATCGTCATCGACGATCGCTCGCGGCTGCCTGGCCGGTTCTTCGGACGCTTTGCGACCTCGGCAACGTCAGAGCTTAGTTCCGCAGCCTGAGGGCTGCGCTGACGATCTTTTTGCCGCGCGCGCTATCCGCGCTTCCTAAGCTATCAAACATTGCTGGAGCTGACGCACATGTCCAAGCCGACCACGCTGTACGACAAGATCTGGAACGACCATCTGGTGCACGAAGCCGAAGACGGCACCTGCCTGCTCTATATCGACCGCCACCTGGTGCACGAAGTGACCTCGCCGCAGGCGTTCGAAGGCCTGCGCGCCACCGGCCGCAAGGTCCGCGCGCCCGAGAAGACGCTCGCCGTCGTCGACCACAACGTGCCGACCACCGATCGCACCAAGCCGAACCCGGATCCGGAGAGCATCGAGCAGATCAAGGCGCTCGCCGACAACGCCAAGGAATTCGGCATCGAATATTACGACGAGTTCGACAGGCGCCAGGGCGTCGTCCACGTCATCGGCCCCGAGCAGGGTTTTACGCTGCCCGGTACCACGATCGTCTGCGGTGACAGCCACACCTCGACGCATGGCGCGTTCGGCGCGCTCGCGCACGGCATCGGCACGTCGGAGGTCGAGCACGTGCTGGCGACGCAGACGCTGATCCAGAAGAAGGCGAAGAACATGCGCGTCACCGTCGACGGCAAATTGCCTGATGGCGTGACGGGCAAGGATATCATCCTGGCCATCATCGGCGAGATCGGCACCGCCGGCGGCACCGGCTACGTGCTGGAATATGCGGGCGATGCGATCAGCGCGCTCAGCATGGAAGGCCGCATGACGGTCTGCAACATGTCGATCGAAGGCGGCGCGCGCGCCGGCCTCGTTGCGCCCGACCAGAAGGCGTTCGATTTCCTGCGTGGCCGCCCGAAGGCTCCGAAGGGCGCGGATTGGGATGCCGCCATGCGGTACTGGGAGAAGCTGCGCTCCGACGAGGGCGCGCAGTTCGACAACGAGCTGCGCCTCGACGCCGCCAAGCTGCCGCCGATCGTGACCTGGGGCACCAGCCCTGAGGACGTCGTCTCGGTGACCGGCTTCGTGCCCGATCCGGACAAGATTGCGGACGAAGCCAAGCGCCTCTCCAAGCATCGCGCCTTGAAGTACATGGGCCTGACGGCGGGCACGAAGATCACCGACATCAAGGTCGACCGCATCTTCATCGGCTCCTGCACCAACGGTCGCATCGAGGATTTGCGCGCGGCGGCGAAGATTGCCGAAGGCAAGGCCGTGTCAGCGCATGTCAACGCCATGGTCGTGCCGGGCTCCGGCCTCGTGAAGGAGCAGGCGGAGGCCGAGGGCCTCGACAAGATCTTCATCAAGGCCGGCTTCGAATGGCGTGAGCCGGGCTGCTCGATGTGCCTCGCGATGAACCCCGACAAGCTGAAGCCCGAAGAGCGCTGCGCCTCGACCTCGAACCGCAACTTCGAGGGCCGC
>NZ_PPPT01000056.1 GCF_006483445.1 Bradyrhizobium guangdongense
TCCGACGGCTGCACGGGACCCTGGACGGTGTCGAAGCAATAGTCTCGCAGCGCGCCGCCGTCAGTTATTCCAGTCGCCCCCGAGGCGCAGGGACTCGCTCATTCCCACATATTTCAGCGTAAGATCCTTGGTGTCCGTCCAGGTGATCGGAGCGGTGAAATTGTCGCGGAGATCGCCGAGGCCCGGCGCATCGCCGCTGTGGGATATCTGGAGGTTGTTGATCTCGTATTGCCCGACTGCGATGCCGACGAGGACCACGCTGATGACCAGCGAAATCGCGGGATCGACGACCAGAAGCAGGAGTGCCAGGACAATCGAAATGATCGTGAGGAGCGTCTGAATGAACTTGACCGCGGGATCCTCCCGATGCCCCGATACCCTCACCGCCGGCCGCGGCTGCGTGTAGACGAGCGCCGGTTCGTTGTTGCTGTTGGTTCCGAGGCTGATCGTGTAGTAGTAGGTCGAGGTACAGGTGGCGTAGATTCCGGGTGATACTTCGATTTCGATATGGGTGTCGATCTTCATCTCGTCGCCCATGATTTCAAGCGAGAAGCTCGTCATGACGGGCGTGTAGGTATCGCCTTGTTGTGTGGTGATGTCCGGCAGCGTGACCGAGACGCCCGATTTGAGCGACAGCACCTGACCAGATGAATCGACCTCCAGATCGTTTGGATTGAGTTTCGGCCATACGCCCGTCATGGACGGCTTGGCGATGTCCTCGAGCATGCGGCGGGGGCTGATGAGAAACGAAGCGGAGCACTTGTCCGGGATTGCGAAAGCGCTGATCTGCTGTTGTGCGGGGACCGGGTCGCTCGACGTCATGCAGAGAATGCCGAGATAGGCCGAGCTCTTGTCGATCTTGTCGACGACGGCGTAGTTCGTCGTGTGCGGTTTGCAGAAGGCCCACTTGCCCGTCGCCATCTTGTCGTTGAGATCGACGACCGCAAAGACATGCGCGAAATCGTCGAGATTGTCCCCGCACCACTCCAGAAACGCCGCTTCCACGCTGGTCTTCATCGCGATCAGCGAGAGGGGCTTGTTGAAGGTCATCGCGACGAAGGTGACGACGGGGTCGTTTGGGTCGTTGCTCACGGTGCGCGTGAGAAGCAGTTGCCGCGTCGTGCCTTTGGGGGGCGGCGGAAGCGGCTTGCCGTCGGCGTCATAGAGCGGCGTGATGCCGTCGTGCGGCAGGAAGTTCAGTTTCACCTCGATCACGCCGAGGAGGTCGGCGCAGGCAAAGCTGTGGCTTTGTCCTTTGGTATCGACATAGCTGCCGGAGAGGTTCTTCATCGGCAAGGCCATGCGGACGATGGGGCCGTCTCCCTCCGGGATGACCTGCCAGTCGCCGAAATCCGCCTGCATGTTGAAGGCGCTTGGGGCCGCACCCTTGTAGGTGAGTTTGGCGGGCGAGACCTTGTTTGCTGCGATCGCCTTGTTGACCCGTTCGACCGGGATCGCGAACACGGTATCCCAGCCGAAGGTCGGCGTGATCGTGGGCTGCGCGGCAGCGTTCATGTCGTCCTCCCGGGCGTGATGCTATTTCACATCGAGCTTGCCGTAGAGCAGGAGACTCTGGGCCAGCTCGACGCCGTTCAGCTTCCAGTTGTCCGCTCCCGGCCATTTCGAGGCACCGAGCACGTTGGCCATGAAGTCATCGATCGCAGGCACGTCATCCAGCTTCCAGTCCCCATTCTGCTCGAGCTGGTTGATACCCATCGCGATCCCAGAGATCGCGGAGATGACCCCGCTTCCGAGCGTCAACCTGTTGACGAGGGTGGCGAGCCGCGCGTCCGCGGGCAGGTTGGCGGACATCGCAGCGGCGGCCGCCAGATTGTCCGATCCAGACACGGCCATGCTCGACATTTGAGCGGCTTCGTCCGCGCTGAGAGCAAGATCGGCGCCGGCGCCCGCGGCCTGGGTTACTTTTGCGGCGAGCGCACTGCCTAGCTTCCAGACGCCCTGACCCGCGGAATAGAGGCCCTTGGCCAAAGGGAGGATCGAAAAGGCGATGGTGACAATGAGCATGGCGCGAGAAAAGTCCTGAGCGGTCTGATCCGGCGTCACGCTGATGGTCGGCTTGTCGACGATCTGCGCGGTCGTGACGCCGGTCGAGGTCGTCATGGTCGGGAAATTCGGCGTCAGGACCTGGTTGCCCTTGGAGTCCTTCCCGAGGTCGAGCGTGTAGTATTGTGTGAAGCCGACGGTGACGAGATCGTTGCCGACCATCAGCGGATGCTTGAAGGTCATGCCCGTGAATTCCAGCTCGATCTGGTCCTCGACGACGCGCATCCGGAAATTGCCCTTGGGAATGAGGGGCTTGACGATCGTGCCGTCATCCAGCTTCACATCCTGCCAGGTGAGATCCTTGTTGTTAGTGACGACAAGACCATTGCCGATGATGTCGAAGTCCGCAAGCTGAGAGCCCTGGAGCACCGCCTTCGCGCCCGGCTTGAGCACGTGCTCGACGAGCTTCTCTCCACTGATGGCGAGCACCGCGTTACTGGTCGCCGGAAGGTTCTTGACGACATTGATGTCGATCTGCTGCGAGAGCAGGCCGATGGGATCGCCGTCGGTCGCGCACAGGGCCGCGAACGCGCCGAGCTTCTTGTTCGTGCTCACGGCCATCGCATAGGAATAGTCGGTCGGCTTGAGCCACTGGAAGTCGCCCTTGGCCGCCGTCTCGCTCAGCATCATGGCATGGAAAATGTGCTTGAACGCAGCGATGTTGGCGTTGAACCAGTCTCCGAAGATGAAGAAGAAATCATTGCGCAAGGTCTGCGGCACGATGGCGATGACGGTCACGGCCGGAGCCGTCGGTGTGGAGGTCGGGTCGACCAGCAGCACCTTGGCCTGCGTCGGCATGGTCGCCTGGTCGGCCGTCTTGTCCGTGAAGGCGCTCGCCTTGTCGTTGATGGTCTGAAGCGCGATCTCGACGTAGAGCGTCGCGCCGGCGAGGTCGTGCGACTTGCCGCTGTTGTCGATCCCGGTTCCGCTGACGATGGGGCAGGCGAACTCGAGCAGCGTGCCCGAGCGGCCCAGCGTCATCTCCCACGGACCCCAGACGCCCTTGATGGCGTTGGTGCCTTCGGTCAGGTCGAAGGTCGGCGGGTATGTCTTCTGCGCCGCAATGGCCCCGTTGAGGACATCAGGCGTCACGACGTTCGCCGTGTCCCACCCTTGAAGGTCGATTTCCTGGCCCATGGCAAACTCCAATTCTCAAATGCGTGACGTCTTCCAATCGATCTCAGGAAAGCTTGCCGTAGATCAGCAGGCTCTCCGCCAGCCGGGCATCGACGACGGTCCAATTGTTCGCGGTCCCGGTCCAGTCGTAGGCTTGGAAGAATGCGGTCAGGAGCGCCTCGACTGCGAAGGCGGCCGGCAGGTTGGCGACGACACCATCGGCGAGATCCTTGACCGTGGACTTGCTGTAGATGGTCCAGAAGCTACCGGCCGTAACGCCCGCGATCAGGCCGTTGACTGTCGTTGCGAGTGCAACCTTCGTCACGAACATGACGCTGCCTGCCGCCATCGCGGCGCCGTTTCCGCAACATACCAGGGCCCAGTCAGCCGCCGCGGCGTTGAGCACCGCGTCGGTATTTTCATAGACGCCGCTTCCCATCTGAACCATGCCTACGCCGGCATTGGCGGCGGCGTTGGCGGCCTGCGTCAGCGCCTGGCTACGGATGATCCAGGCGCCGGCCGAAGCGCTCACCAGGCCGAGGCTCAGCACCGACATTACGATCGCGGTCGCGGACATCGCGGTTTGGAAATCGATGGCGGTCTTGTCGAAACCGATGTTCACGACGGGATCGATGATGGTCGGCAGGTCGTCCTTGATCGCCTGCGCATTTCCGCTGTCGGGATCGACGTTTCGGGCAAGCAGGAAATTTTTTCCCGTCGAGGGATCCCTCGAGAGCACGAGGTACACTTGCTGCTTGAACTGAAGCGTCGCGATCTTGTGGCCGGGCCACGACCAACCCGGAACGTCGAAATGCGCGCCAGTGAATTCCAGCTCGATGTAGCGGCCTACGATTCGAATCTTGAACCCGCCGTGGGGAACCACCGGTGTCACCTTCGATTTGTCGGCGAGTTCGATCTCGCGCCACGACAGGTCCTTGTTGTTGGTGATCACGAGTCCCGTGGGGTCAAAGGAGAAGTCCGCGGCTTGAGACTTCACGAGCGTCGCCATCGCGACGTCGAGCAGGATTTTTTTCGCGAACCGCTCTCCGCTGAGCGCGAATACCGAATTCGCTCCGCTCGGAAGACCGTCAAGGATCGCGGGATCGATCTGGGGGGCGAGCGTCGAATCGTCGCGGTTCTCGGTCATGGAAAGCAGGGCGAAGACGCTCGTCTTCGTGCTCGGCGTACTTGCGGCATCCGCGACCGCGTACTGCGTGTCCGTTGGATTCAGCCAGGCAAGATTGCCCTTTGCGAGTGCGCTATTGAAGTCCAACGTGTGGAAGACGTTCTTGAAGTTTGCGATGTCGTTGTTCAGCACATTGCCGAAGGTAAGCTGTGCCTGCTTGATCTGCTGCGGGGTTGCCGTGCTGTTCGTTGGCGGCACGAGGCCGATGATCGTGACGGCCGGACTTGCAGGCGTGCTTGTCGAATCCGCCATCAGCATCATTTTGCTGCCGGTGACCTGGACGTTTGCGAGCGAGATCTGCGCCTGGACGGCGAAGCCGTCCAGCGGCAGGACTGTGAACACCGAACCAATGATCGTGAAACCTCCGGGGGGCGGGTTCTTCAGGAGCATCTGGCCGAAATTGGCCGTCAGTGAACCTCCGGCCGCCAGCGCGACGGCGGGATACATCAGCGTCGTTGCACTCGGCGTGTAAGTGAACGCGGGATTTAATCCCTTTTCCAGATCGGTGATGGTTGCACCCGGCCAGTTGCCGTCCGGACCGCGGAACCAGATCTTGCCGGCGTCGAGATCAACGGCGACACCGACGGTATCTCCCGCCGACCAGGGCTTGGCGGCACCGCCGGGAAAAGCCACCGGCGTGCCAGCCGAGATCGCCTGGCCGTCGCTCTGATAGCCATACGCTCCAGCCATCGTCGTCGTAAAAGCCTGCCCCGCCGTGCCCGACGGAGCGATCCCGATGATCGCCTTGCCAGTGGACGACGCGCCAAGCGTCACCTCGAAGTAGTATTTGCCGCTCGTGCGACCGATGTCGCCGAGCACGCTTTGAGTGACGCCCGATGTCGCGGAATTGGTCGCCAGAAGGCGGCTGGCATCCAGCTTGATCGATGAGCCCGCCGTGCTGGCGTTCAGCCCCGGCATGGTGTTCATCTGGGTCGCAAAAATGGCCGTACCGCTCTTGATCCTGCATTTCATCTGTACGGTCTCTGCGGCGCCGCCGACATCGAGGCTCCACGGTTCCCAATCGCCGCTCACCGACGGCTGCGACAGGGGATCGCCCGACAGGAACGCGAACGTCATGGGCGTCTTGCCCTGGCTCTTGATCGCGGCGTTGATCACATCGAAAGTCGCCACGTTCGCTGTGTCAAAACCATGCAATGAAATGGTCGTGGGTGTCGTGGGTGTGCTCGCCAAGTGACGCTCCTCTATTCGGGAATCCGGTGGATGTCTTGGTCGTCCGCTCTTCGGCGGACTACGTGCCGATCATGCAGCGCAGGTAGAAAGACGAGGACAGCCCGGCGTCATGGACCGACCAGCTTTTGGCGCCGGGAAACTCGATGACGCTGGCCGACCAATTGCTCAGATCGAGCTTGCCGGTGTTGTTGGAAACGGCATTGGCGACCGCAGCGCAAACCGACGCGATCACGACGTCGACGATGATCAGCACCAGCGGCCCCACGAAAAGCAGGGTCGGCGCGGCGACGACGTAGATCCACCATGGGACATGCGTGGTGTAATCCGAGGTCGGCGTCCCGTCCTGGGTCATCGTCAGCTTGCCGGATACGCTGTCGAAGCTGGATTTCAACTTGACCGTTTCGGTGAACGACACCGAGGAGTCCTTGAGCCCCGTAATGTCAAAGGCGCCGAGACCGGAGCACATCATGTTCGCGCCACTGATGCCGATACCAAGGGACGACAGCACCGGCGTGTAGTCGATCAGGCCGCTGCGCACCGGTGGGCAGATCAGCGCGCCCGAATTGACGATGATGGAGCCGACACCCGGGATGTCCACCATGACGAAGTTCGCAGCGGTCGCTCCGACGTAGCTGGCGGGCAGCTTTGGCTTGACGACGTTCTCGAGAAACACCGGCCCGGCGAAGGCGATGCAGACGTCGTTCTTGCCGTCGCAGAGCGACGGATCGATGGCGCGGGGCAGCTTGCTGGTGTCGGCACTGGAGACCATGCCCAAGAGCGCGAGATAGCTTGACGATCCCGTGCCGCCCTGAACGTAGACGTATGTCGTGTTCTGGGGCTTGAACCAGGCGCCGCCACCTGTCGGCGTCAGGTTGAGCGAGGTGAAGACGTAGGACAGCTTGGCGTTATTCGCGATCAGGCAGAGCGGAACGTTGTCGTGCAGCGTCATCGCCAGCGCGCTGCCGTTCGGCAGCTTGGCGAGCAGCTTGTCCCTGTCAGCCGTGACGATCAGGATGCTGCCGGCTTTCGGATCGTTCGGCTGCGAGGTGACCGACGTGAAGTTGAACTTCAGGTCGCTGGTTTTCGTCGAACTGTTGAGGACGAAGGCCAGCTCGATCTCGGCAACGATGACCACGCCGTCGAGCGCACCGGACGCGAGCGGCGTGGCGACCGTGCCGGTCTTCACCGGGAGTTCGATATGGAGCTTCTTGTCGGATCCGCCGGAGACGATGCGCCAGGCGTTAAACTGCGCGGTGATGGTGGTCCCGGCTCCATCGTCGAAATTGAGTGAGGCGGGCGTGGCCTTGAATTGAAGCGCAAGCAGCTTGTTCAGCGCGTCAGACGAGCACGCGCAGGCAAAATCCCAGCCGTACAAATCCATAACGTAAAACTTTCAAATGAAACGCGATCAGCTTATCGGCAAAAGGGAACCCGTCAAGGTTGAGCAGCGCATGCGTGCAGAAATCATCGACACGCGCGAATGCTGGTGCGAGACCGGGCGACACTGTTGTTTCGAAAAGGAAAAGAACCGCTGCGTCGAAGCATATGGCGGCGATGACGCGACGATCTCTTCGAAAAATAAAGGTGCGGCGAATAGCCGTTACCTGGTTTTCCCGCGAAAATCCCGCGGCGAGGTCCCGGTCCATTGCCGGAAGGCCCGCGAAAAACTCTTCTCGTTGCGGAAGCCGGCGATCTCGGCGATCCGCTTGATCGGGGCGCGGCCCCGCATCAACTCGGCCTTGGCGAGCTCGAGCTTGGTTTCTTCCTTCAGTGCGCGCAGCGAGGTGGCCTCTTCGCGCAGGCGGCGATGCATGGTGCGGGTCGACAGCGCGAGCTCGGCTGCGACGTCTTCCGCGCCGACGATGCGTCCGCGGGCGGCAGCATCGTTAACAGCGATAAGACGCTGTCCGGATCGCGGGAGGCGCCGCGGGCGGTTGAACCGGCTTAAGCCCGCCAAGGCGAGCAAGCCGGAGGCGGACGCTCCGCGGACGTCGCGCGAGGCTGGCGGGGGCGGTGGTAGTGAGAGCGGCGGCGGCAATTTCGATGGCACATGGGTCGCGGTTTCAATGGGCACGCCTTGCGGCACCGCCAGCGAACGGTTCGTGATCTCGGGCGGCCGCATCAGCGGCGAGTTGAGCTCCGGCCAGGTCAGCCCGAGTGGCGCGACCACGAGCGGCGGTTCCGGTGGAGGCATAAGCTGGCATAGCTCCGGCCGCTTCTCCGGTCGCAGCGGGTTGGGTTCGTTCACGCGGTCCGACGGCTGCACGGGACCCTGGACGGTGTCGAAGCAATAGTCTCGCAGCGCGCCGCCGTCAGTTATTCCAATCGTCCCCGAGGCGCAGAGACTCGCTCAGTCCCACGTATTTCAGCGTAAGGTCCTTGGTGTCCGTCCAGGTGATCGGAGCGGTGAAATTGTCGCGGAGATCGCCGAGGCCCAGCGCTATCGATCGCGCCTGACGAACAGGTCGTCTCCCGCCAGCTCCGACCGCCACAGCGCGAGTGTCAGCAGCGGCCAAAGCGCATAGGCGTGGTTGGTCGTTCGGCTTGCGTGGCTCTGCCAGAGATCGCGAACCGCATCCGGCTGGAGATACGGCTCGAAGATGCCGCGCGAGCGAACGAATACGTTATCACAGAGCTGCCGCATCGGTCCGCGCAAGAGTCCGGCGAGCGGATTGTTGAACCCGCGCTTCGGCGCATTCCAGATCCGCTCCGATGCGCCCTTCCTGCGAAGGGCGTTTCTCAGCACGGGCTTTGTAGGACCTCGCGCCGGCACCACCAGATCGAGGCTGCAGCTTCCGGAAAACTCCATAATGCGCCGGTCGAGAAAGGGAACGCGGATTTCGACGCTGTTGGCCATGCTCATCGCATCAGTCTTCATCAACAGCCCGCTCGGCAGATGATAGGTCTGATCGGAGATCAGGCATCGGTCGAGCATCGTGGGACCGTCAGCGCGATCGATCGCCGCGCGGTAACCGGCCATTGGGCTGACATCCACGAGCGCCCGAAGACCGGGCCCATACAGCGATGGAAGCATGAAGTCTGGGATGTATCGCCTCCATTCGGCATGCGCATGACGCCCGCCGGCTGCGATGCCGAGGAGGAACCGCGCAAGAAGAGCCGTCGCGGGAAGCCGTTTTTCGTTTGCGCCCAATGCTGCGTACAGGAGCTTCCCGACCGCTCCGGCAAGGCCGGCCGGGATCGCAGCGCCTGGTCCGCCGGCAAGACGTGAGGCCCGGTACGTTGGATAGCCTCCGAAGAACTCGTCGGCACCGTCTCCTGACAGAGCCACCGTGGAATTGCGACGAAGCTCCCGCGTCAGCAACAGCAACGGACCGGCACTTTCATCCGCGACCTGACCGTCGAAATGATGAACGACGCGCGCCAGCGTATCCTCGGGATGCGGGTCCTCGCTGACCGGGACGATGCGGTGCGGCATCGAGGTCTCTTGCGCAACCAGAGCGGCAATCGCCGTTTCGTCATGCGACTGTTCGGCGAACGATGCCGTTACAAGTGGAAACTTTCCGCGTTTTGCGACGGAGTAAGCAATCAGAGAGCTGTCTATTCCGCCGCTTTGCAGAATTCCGACCGGAACGTCGCTGATCAATTGGTCATTGACGACTTGCTCGAAGAGCGGAAGGAAGCACTCGACGGCTTCGTCAAGTCTTCGGAAGCCTTGCTTGCGGTGCGGCTGCCAGAAGCGCCGCGATGCTTCGCCTTCCCTGTCGTAGACGACGATCGATCCCGGCTCGACCTGGCGGATATGTCGCATCGTCGTTGCTGCCGGCCCGACATAACCCATCGCCAAGAATCGGTGCAGCCCCTCGCTGTCCAGCGCGCGCGGATGTTGCGGATCGGCCAGGAGCCCCTTGATCTCGCTGGCGAAGCGCACGACACCGCCGATCGCCGAAAAGAAAATCGGCTTCGTGCCGACGGGATCCCGCGCCAGGATCAGGCGTCTGGCCGCTCTGTCCCAGAGGCCCATGGCAAAAATTCCCTCGATGCGGGAAAATAGCTTTTCACCCCAGGCGAGATATCCGGCCGGAAGGATCTCGGTGTCGCAGTGAGAACGAGAGACGAAGCCGAAGTCGTGCTCGAGCTCGGTGCGTAGTTCGGCCTCGTTGTAGATCTCGCCATTGTAGGTAACCGTGATCCGCCCACTTGGATCGCTCATCGGCTGTCGTCCGGCCGCCGTGAGGTCGCGGATTGCAAGCCGCCGATGTCCGAAGCCAACGGCGCCGCCGAGCCAAATCTCGCCGGCATCAGGCCCCCGGTGGACCATGACGTCGGTCATCCGCGTCAGAACGGCCGGGTCAACATCCCGACCGTCAAGATTGAAGATGCCGGCGATACCGCACATGCGCCTAGAACCGAGCGGATTCAGGGAAACGACGAACGAAACGACAGCGGCGGTCGCCGGCGGAGAACGGCCAGCCGGCGCCACGCGAACGGGCTACATCTAGGAACACCCTGCAGCCTTTCCGGTATAGGAAGCGTACCGTAGCAATCGAATGCGTCCCGTGTCGATGACCTCGTTTGGTGCACGAGAGCCGAACTCGCCCGCTTCGGTACCCTTCGGCAACGCAAGCACGACGTTGAATTTTCCACAGACGCGCTCGACGACCCGATCCACCTCGGAAAAATTCGCGGCGTGGTGAATCAGCTTATTCGACGCTCCGATCTCCTTGGTGATCGGGAGAGCTTCGAGAACCGGCGACACCACGACGTCCTCGTATCTGGTGTTGCGTCCGATATCTTCCCACATCAGCAGATGTTCGCGATTGATCCGCCCGAGAAAATGAAAGGGCGCGCGGAATGCATCCGCCGAACACAGGAATGAGACTACGGCAAGCGCCACACCCGCAGTCGCCAGGCCCCCCTTGCGCGCCGGCGAAGCTGTCGCGCCGGCCGATTGCCTGATCAGCGTGAAAACAGCGATCGGCACAATCGCAAAGGGAACGAGGCTCAGGGCAAGCATCGCCTTGGTAATGGCCCAGCGATGAATGAACGTGTGTTGATAGAGCACGAGCATATGGACGTAGAATGGAACTGTGACCAGCACCAGGACCGACAGGGTGGCAAAAGTGGTTCGCCGATCGGTCTCATCGCGCGCCCGGAGAAATGCGATCACCAGCAATACCAAAGCGATCAGAACCGATCCCACGATCCACGGAAACGCCCATCCCCACAGGAAGCCATCGTGCATCTCGACAAAAGCCGCCCCGAATCCGCTGATGTGGCTTTCGTCGGTCAAGTTCATCCTCTCCATGATCTTTCCGATCAGTTCGCGGATCGAGGACGAGATTCCGTGGCTTGCGGCTACCGAGCCTGGGGCAAAGAAACGCCAGCAGAGATAGATGAGAAAGGCCGAGACAGGCAGCAGCGACAGGCCGACCAGGCGCCGAAAGCTAACGCGTGGCGTGACTCCAAGAAATCCCGCAGCAAGGCGCGTCAGCATCCAGAACGCGAACAAGGTGTACGACAGCCAATCAACCAGAAAAGCGCCGTATATCGTCGCCAACTGAACGGCCGCAATGATCTGTCGATCGCGCGGCGATCGTGCCCGATAGAACAGCACCTCGAGCAGAATAAACAGCGCCGTGTAAATCAGGACGGCCGTTACGACATCGTAGATCTGCGAGAATATGTAGATCAAACCGCTCGACAGCAGAATCGGGAGCGAGACGGCGAGCGCGATGATGCAGCTACTGAGCTTGTTCAGCCTATTCAGCAGGGCGAGATTGAAGCCGATGAATGCCGCCGCGAGCGAGATCAAGCCCTGCTGAGTCGCATTGATCCAGTTGACCATCGTGACGCTTGGCTCGACGCCGAGGATCTTTGCCACCAGATAGATCGGCACGAAGGCGCCGGACGGCCAGGACTCGTAGAGCGTGCGCGCCGCGAGCGTCGGTGTTTCGATGGAACGGGGCACACGGGGCGTGGAGAACCACATCTTGAAGGGATTTTCGTCCCACCACATCAGGGCCCACATCTTCGCCTCGGGGGTGATTCCATCGGCATCGAACACCGGCACCTGATCCATATAGGCGAGCCGCAGGCGCACCGTGTATATCCAGACCGCCAAGACACCGAGAGCGACAGCCCATGCTGCGCAACGTCGAGACCTCATCCACCCCCCAAGAAGTTCCAAACAGGCTTTGGTTGTCTTTCACACCCCGCGAAGGTATGCAATAAGGGCGATGATAAGGCAACTTGCCACTTTAGAGGGTAGAGACGGTCGAAATTGACGGCACTCGCAAACCACACACCGGATAGTTCCCGCCAGAAGGAGCACTATACGGCGATCCACGATGCTTACGAGGCGCACTACTACGATGCGCCGTCGATGAAATATCGTGCGCGCTTCATGTATAGCTGGCTGTTCGACGGACTGGATCTAAACAACAAGACTATCGCCGATCTGGCGTGCGGAAGTGGCCACAACTCGCTCGCAATCATCGAACGATATCACGGCGTCAAAACCGTCGGATTCGACATCTCGGGGCCAGCGTGCGAATCCTATACGCGAACCACGCAAAACATCGCACATGTCATCGACCTGACGAGGCCAGCCGACATTTCCGAGCAATTCGACGGTGCCATCATCATTGGCGGGCTCCACCACTGTGTTACGGATCTCCCCCAGACACTTCGGAACGTCGCCAGGATGGTCAAGCCGGGCGGTCACCTCTTGATGATGGAGCCCAGCGCCGACTTCGCGCTGAACGTCGTCCGCGACAAGTGGTATGCATCTGACAAATACTTCGACGCTCCGACTGAAGAAGCCCTGTCCCACGACGCTATTCTGGAGCAGGCATCCCCGTACTTTGAGGGCGAGGCTGTGCGTTATTTTGGCGGCTTGGCCTATTTTCTCATCCTCAACAGCCTCATTATGCGCGTGCCGCTCGGCATCAAGCCGATTCTCTGGCCCCTCGTGAAGCCGTTCGAAATCGCATTCAGCAATATTCCGCTGCCCAGCATGTATCCGTGCTTCCTGGCAAAGTGGAAACGAACCGCGGCGCCGGTCGCCTGATGAGCACCATGCCTGAGCAAGGATCGGACGCGAACGAATTGGCGCCTACATTCTCGAGCGCCATTGCGGACGCGCATAATTACATGAACTGGATCATCGGGACGATGCGGCCCTATCTCGGCCGCGACGTCCTCGAGGTCGGCATTGGCCATGGCAGCTACTACGAAATTCTCGGGAAGCTTGGCCGGTATTCTGGCGTCGATATTGACCCGGAGAATGTCGCGAATTCCAAAAGCCGATACCCAGGGGGCGATTTCGCGATCGCGGACATCTGCTCGGAAGAATTTCGCGCACGATTCGCGCCCGGCAGCGTCGACACCGTCGTCTGCTGCAACGTCATCGAGCATATCGAAGACGACAGTCGCGCCGTTGCCAACATGGCCAACGCCTTGTCGCGGGGCGGTCATTTGCTGCTGCTGGTGCCGGCGCTGCAGCAGCTCTACGGCGACCTGGACCGGCTCGCGGGGCACCATCGCCGATACAACAAGGCGCTGATGCTCAAGGCCTGCGCGGGAGCGCCGATCGAGATACTCGAATTGCGCTATTTCAATCCGATCGGGGGCCTCGCCTGGTGGATCAACACCTTCGCGAAGCACGAGACCTTGGACGACTCGGCGGTCAACACCCAGATCCGCATCTTCGACAAATATGTCCTTCCGATCTCCCGGATGGTTGACCCCCTGACACGAAGCTTCTTCGGCCAGTCTCTGATCTGCGTGGCCCGCCGATCATGATTTCCGTCGTCATCCCGGCTCTCAACGAGGAGCGAGGCATCAGCGACACGGTCAAGAACATCGCCACCGTGCTGACGACGGCCAACCTGATCCCGTTCGAGATTATCGTGGTTGACGATGGATCCACGGATGCGACAGGAAGGCTCGCCAGCGAAGCCGGAGCAAAGGTTCTCCGCCACCCGCACAATGTCGGCTATGGCCGTTCGCTCAAGAAGGGTATCGAGGCGGCAAGCCATGACATGATCGCAATTTGCGATGCCGACAGCACCTATCCTGCTTCGGCGATTCCGGACCTCGTCCACCTCTACCAGGACGGCTTCGACATGGCCGTCGGCGAGCGGCATGGCCCCCACTACCGGCAATCCGCGCTCAAGATGCCATTGCGGGCGCTCCTGCGCTTCCTGGTGGAGTGGACTGCTGGCCGTCGCATCCCTGACATCAATTCCGGCTTGCGCGTTTTCGGCCGCACCACCGCGATGGAATATTTTCCTCATCTGTGCGACACGTTCAGCTTCACCACCTCCATGACGCTCGCCTACATGATGACGAGGCGTTTCGTCACCTATCACAAAATCGACTATTTCGAGCGATCTGGCAGCAGCAAGGTCCGCTTGTTCAGGGACTCCCTGAAGACGCTGCAGTACATCGTCGAAGCGATCGTCTACTATAATCCGTTGAAGATATTCCTGCTCACCAGCCTGATCTGCATCGCCGTAGCCGTCGTAATGATGCTGGTGTCCTTGTCGTTCTCGATCGTGACCGGAATCATGCTTTCGATCGGGATCGCAATGGTCTCAGTGATCATGCTTGGCATTGGCATGCTCGCGGTGTTGCTCAAGCAGATCATGGACAAGGCCTGACCGGCCCGCCATCCGCGGCGCACGCTGGTTAGATTTCGTACTGACCGACTGCGAAGCCGACGAGGCGGCGATGACGCGACGATCCCCTCGAAAATAAAGTGGTGCGGCGAATAGCCGTTACCTGGTTTTCCCGCGAAAATCCCGCGGCGAGGTCCCGGTCCATTGCCGGAAGGCCCGCGAAAAACTCTTCTCGTTGCGGAAGCCGGCGATCTCGGCGATCCGCTTGATCGGGGCGCGGCCCCGCATCAACTCGGCCTTGGCGAGCTCGAGCTTGGTTTCTTCCTTCAGTGCGCGCAGCGAGGTGG